>NZ_JANYJC010000138.1 GCF_025361915.1 Chamaesiphon sp. GL140_3_metabinner_50 | reverse complement strand
AACCCGTTAGCGTAGCCTCTCCGACAGGAGAAACTCACGTTAAGTAAATATCTCACTCAACCAAGCACCACTCTCATCTCCATGAATCTGCTGAAACGAATTCTCAAACAAACTGCTACACTACTGGCGATCGGCATATTTTGCGTCAGTTGCAGTCACATTACACCTTTGGCAACTAGTCCCTGGAAGCCAATTCAGTTACCCACCGAATCTAACATCCAAGATCTGACATTTACCAGCAATCCCCAGCATGGCTGGGTTGTGGGTAGTGACGCAGCGATCTTAGAAACCAACGATGGTGGTACCACCTGGGAAAATCGCAAACTCGAACTAGACAGCGACAAATACCGTTTTACCTCGATTAGTTTTGCTGGTGATGACGGTTGGATTGTGGGCGAACCCGCGATTCTATTGCATACTAAAGATGCTGGCAAATCTTGGGAACGAATTGCTCTCAGTTCTAAATTACCAGGGATTCCCGCCACCATTAAAGCAGTAGGTCAAGACTCTGCTGAAATGACCACCGATATTGGCGCACTTTATCTGACTAAAGATGCTGGCAAAAATTGGAAATCTCTAGTTACTGGTGCCGTAGGCGTGTTCCGCACAATCTCGCGTTCTGAAGATGGCAAGTATGTCGCTGTTTCTGCTAAAGGTAATTTTTACTCAACTTGGTCGCCAGGACAAGATAGCTGGGAACCCCACAACCGCAACAGTTCGCGCCGGGTTTCTAATATGGGATTTGCTAACGATGGTCGGCTGTGGATGCTCGCTCGTGGCGGACAACTGCAATTTAATACCCCCGATAAGCCAGATGTTTGGGAAAATGAAGTATTCCCCGGACAGAAAACCAATACAGGTTTGCTAGATCTTGCTTACCGCACACCCGGAGAAGTCTGGGTATCGGGTGGTAGTGGCGATTTACTCGTCAGCACCGATAGTGGTAAAACTTGGCTCAAGGATGAGGCTGTAGAAGAAGTACCATCGAATCTCTATAAGATTTTATTCTTTAGTCCCGATCGTGGTTTTATTATCGGTCAACGGGGTATCGTGCTTAAATACCAAGGCGAGCCAACGGCGGCTTAGGTATTAGGCTTTAGGTTTTAGGCTTTAGGCTTTAGGTTTTAGGTTTTAAGTCCGATCGAATTAGACGATCTCACTACTATCTGATGTATGCACACGTTATTTGAGATGATGCGTAGTCCTTTACCCCACCCCAACCCTCCCCTTATAAAGGGGAGGGAGCAGGAAAGCCCCCCCTTTATAAGGGGGGGTTGGGGGGGTAACACAATCTGAGCCAAAGTCTACCCAACACATCAATACGCGGTAGCTTCAAAACCATTTAAAGCCTAATTTCTCATTTACACATCACATTTCTTCAAGGTTATGAGTTAAACTCGATCGAGTAAAGATATTTAAAATTGGGAGCAGATCGATTATGGCAGGCGGAACCACCGGAGAACGTCCATTTACCGATATCGTCACCAGTATTCGTTACTGGATCATTCACAGCATTACAATTCCCGCATTATTTGTAGCTGGCTGGCTATTTGTTAGCACTGGCTTGGCTTACGATGCTTTTGGTACTCCTCGCCCCGATGAGTATTTTACTCAAACTCGTCAAGAGTTACCAATCGTCTCCGATCGATTTGAATCGAAAGATCAACTCGATAAATTCGTTAAAAAGCAGTAATAACTGCTAACCTGTCGAATTTACGCAAGTAATTAAGATCGAATTACACATAGTTTTGGTTATGAACTGGCGATCGGACGATCGATCGCTGATATATCTTTAAACTTTAACTCAATTATCCTCAATTTTAGGAGCGAAGCACATGACTAGCGGTGGCGGAAATCAGCCTATTTCATATCCCATTTTTACTGTCCGATGGATAGCCGTCCACACTTTGGGCGTACCGACTGTATTTTTTATTGGCGCGATCGCAGCCATGCAATTTATTCAAAGATAGGATTAAATTAATATTATGGAACGCACTCCAAACCCTAATAATCAGCCCGTAGAACTCAACCGAGCCTCACTATTTTTAGGCTTATTGATGGTCTTCACGCTGGGAATTCTCTTTACCAGTTACTTCTTTAACTAATTGGTTTTATCTGTGTTGCTGTTGGGATATTTATCTAAAGGAAAAAACTATGTCTGAACCAGGAAAAATCCCCTTGTGGCTGGTAGCTACCGTTGCTGGCATGGGTGTAATCGTTGTCGTGAGCTTGTTCTTCTATGGCTCCTATGCTGGAATTGGCTCGTCAATGTAAGCGCGTCAACTACAGATCGCTCTAAAAGATCGCAGGGTATATATTTGCCTTGTCGCTCGATCGAAAAAGCCGGACTAGTCCGGCTTTTTCGATTATTTGGGTACTAGTAGATTTTAGTTCACCCTAGATCGTGTCGCGCTCGACATACACGAATAAGAATGCCATTGCGATCGCGGGGAATAATAAACCGACAGTCGGAACGAGAATTGATGGGAGAAAAGAAGCTGCCATAATTACAGAAATCCTGTGTGGATAAATTGCACCTTCATCTTATCTGAATTGGTTAGCTAAAAAGGCTTACAAATCTTTGACAAAAGTTTGTGATTCTTAATAAATAACTTTATGTAAAATCGATAATTACCGTCTAAACCTTGCCTGTAAACGATCGCACCATAATATCCGATCGGAAACCGACAAAAAACTTATTCAATTAATCTAAATTTTAGAGCAATTGGGGAGGAGTTTAATCATCCACAACTATTTCTAAATTGGGATAATTATGCGGATCGCGAGATCGATCGACGGTAAGATCGGCAAAATCGATTTCCAAATCGCCAGTAATATTGGGAATAGTGAAGGCGGAGGATAGAGCCGATGGGGCTGGGAGCGGTGGAACGCTTGTAGTGTCTGGATTAAAAATATGGCTGGTGGGGAATGTCTCGACAGGGACAACCTCTGGATAGGTGAACATCGATTGTCGATTGTAAGCGAGTGGAACGGCGGGATATCCAGACGGCGAAACTTGGGTAGACGTGCTAGGGGATTGCAACCGAGCAGACGACGAGATTCTCGCGTCCAGCAGAGGCTCCGCCAACGAATCGCCGATTGTCAGTGCTTCCATTTTTAGCTCTCGCGTCAGCCGCTCGACAGTTGCGGCTGAATCATCCTCTACTCGATCGAACATTTGGAGCAATGAAAGTTCGGATTCGGGGAGGGGATTGAGATTGAGGGAGATGGTGAAATTAGTTGAGTAAAGCTGAATGTTATATTTATCAGACAGATTTACTTCCCCTAATAACAAACCGCTCTGAGGATCTACGGGTAAATCGAGCTGACCCCTAAACGTAAACGCAGCTAGATTTGGTGGTAAAGTGCGTTCGATCGCCGCAACTATTTCCGCTGTTTGAGGGTGGCGCACGCAGATTGATAATTTCTCGATTCTCGCAGCCTGTAAAAGTTCGGCATTCACCAGCCGTAAATTGCAATCACCTGCGATCGTCAGACAATTACCAGGAATTATCCCCGCAAAAGTCGATCGATTCAAACTAATCGATTGCGACGGTGGATCGCAAATCGCGTTAAATTGGATATCTCCAGGCGCGAGTCGAGAATTTGGCGAGTGTGAAGGTTGAAGTGATTCTATTTCTAATTGCTCCAATAGTCGCGCGAGTCCTTCTGCCCAATTTTCCCGTTCGTCTAACGTTGTCTCAATCGGCTCCAGCGGTTCTGTCGGTGGCTCGGTTGCATCTAGATCGATCGGGGAAATGCCCTCTGTAACAACTCCTTCAGCGTGAGGTGTGGTAACTTGAGCCGGAGATGGCGAGTCAGTTCGGGGTAATACGCGGAGTTTAAGAATTCGATGCCATGCAGCTTGGGTATCGTCCATCCCACTACAAACAAACTGCCAGATTCCAGATTGTAATTGCGTAAAGGGGATAATAACCACCAATCCTCTAGCATTACTAGTTTGACTAATCGATCGCGATCGTCGTTTTGGAACGATCTCACCTGACGTTTGATGGGTAATGCGAGTCTGAATTGGTGTATGGGGCAGGTTGCTACTCGCAACAATCCGATATTTACCCGCCATCAATTGGAGATTACCCGTCTCAATTTGTCGCCATCCACGATCGCCCTCACGCTGAATTAGAAACTCCCAACCTGCCATCGAACGACCCCTGCCACTAAACCTAAACGCTAGTATTCTACAAGATATAGTGAGATAGAAACTAGCGATTTTGGAAAGATGGGAGCTGGGAGATGGGAGACGGGGAGACTTGGGGACGAGGGGACTGGGAGACTGGGAGACTAAGATCTAAATTTAGCCTTTTACTTTTTACTTTTTACTCTCATCTCCCATCTCCCATCTCCCATCTCCAACCTCCCATCTAAATCATGCAAACCGGAACCATTGTCGCGATCGCAACTGCTGTAGTGCCCCAACAAGGGAGCGTCGGGATCGTGCGGTTATCGGGGGTAGATGCCGTCGCGATCGCCCGACAGATTTTCAGCACGCCAGGACATCAAGAATGGGACAGCCACCGGATTTTGTATGGGTACGTCAGACATCCCCAGACAGGTGCCACCATCGATGAGGCATTATTACTACTCATGCTCGCGCCGCGCTCTTACACGCGTGAGGATGTAGTCGAAATCCACAGTCATGGCGGCATTATTTTAGTACAGCAGATTCTCCAGTTATGTGTCGAATCTGGTGCCAAAGTTGCCGAACCGGGGGAATTCACCCTACGGGCATTTTTAAACGGACGCATCGATTTGACTCAAGCCGAAAGTATTAGCGATCTGGTGGGGGCACTATCTCCCGCCGCCGCCCAGACTGCGATCGCCGGATTGCAGGGCAAACTCCGCCAACCGATCGGGAAATTGCGATCGCAAGCATTAGATCTACTCGCCGAGATTGAGGCTAGAATCGATTTTGAGGAAGATTTACCACCGTTGGACATAGATGATGTCACGGCAAAATTAACAGCATTAGCGGTCGAAATCGGGCAGATTGTGGCGACAGCCGATCGGGGGGAACTGTTGCGGAGTGGTTTAAAGGTAGCAATTCTCGGACAGCCGAATGTGGGTAAATCCAGTTTGCTGAATGCTTGGAGTAAGAGCGATCGGGCGATCGTTACCCCATTACCAGGTACGACGCGAGATGTAGTTGAATCTCAATTAGTCGTCGGTGGAATTCCCATTCAGGTACTCGATACAGCCGGAATTCGGGATACTGAAGATGTGGTCGAACAAATTGGTGTCGCGCGTTCGCGTGCCGCAGCTCGATCGGCAGATTTGGTATTATTAACGATCGATGCTCAAGTTGGCTGGACAGCCGTGGAAGCAGAGATCTACGCTCAGATCGAACAAATCTCGACGATCGTGGTTGTTAATAAAATCGATTTAGTCAAAACAGCTCCCACGCTAGATTTACCCGCCAAAATCGGTGCCGTCGTCGAAACCGCCGCAGCGATCGATCTGGGCATCGATCGACTCGAAGCCGCTATTTTAGATATTATCGCTCAGGGTAAACTCACTGCTGCAAATATCGACATTGCCATCAATCAACGCCAAGCAGCCGCCCTAATTCGCGCCCAAACCGCCTTCAAACAAGTCTTAACCACCATTGCCGATCGACTCCCCCTAGATTTCTGGACGATCGACTTACGGGACGGAATTAGGGCATTAGGCGAAGTCACAGGCGAAGAAGTCACCGAATCAGTACTCGATCGGATCTTTAGTCGCTTTTGTATCGGTAAATAACCTCACAGATCGCACTCTAATTGCTCCGGTTCAGGTTGGAATCTCCCTAAATCCGGTGACTTTAAAGCCCCCTGCTTGGTGCGCTACACTGCCGGGGAACCCGAACAGTTCGCGCATCCGCTTTTTAAGGGGGTTGGCAGGGTGGTTTCATACACCAGAAGAAAAATCTCTTAGTTCACTTCAGTGAACTTTGGCTATTAGCCCCGAATTCATTCGTTCGCGTAGCGTTTGCCTTCGCAAAGGGCGGGTAAAGACTAAGCACAAGGGTTTTGGCTTTTTCTTTTCTTGTATGAAACCACCCTGCCTTTTTAAGGGGGTTGGGGGATTTAGATCTCAAACGAAGCTAACCGAACCGTATTGCGAGCAAATTGACTTGTCTGATAGCTTAACTTATTCGAACTTACTTCATCTTGCTTCACCTTAGTTCGCCCTAATGATGGCTACTCATTGCGACTTCACCAATCCGGGGGGAATACTGTAAATAGCAACTAATTCACTCCCGGAACATCTCATGAACGACACGAACTTAACTGGTGTTGCTGATGAATAACGTATTTATTAACAGCATTGGTAAATTTTTACCTGGCGAACCCATCGCTAACGATCGAATGGAAGACTATCTCGGCAAAGTGAATGGTCGTGCTTCTAAAGTAAAGAATCGGATTTTGAAAAGTAATGGCATTCAGCACCGCTATTATGCCTTGAACGAGCGACAGCAACCGACTTATCTTAATAGCCAAATGGCTGCTTTAGCGGTTAGAAATACCTTGTCTGGGATCGACTTAGAACCAAGTGCGATCGACTTATTAGCAGCCGGAACGACTTGGGCAGATCTACTGGTGCCCGGTTTCGCTAATATGGTGCATGGCGAATTGCCCGAATTTCCGCCCTTAGAAACGCTCACGAGTATGGGGGTGTGTTGTGCGGGAATCGGATCGCTTAAATATGCGGCATCTCAAGTGAAATTGGGTGAGAAACAAAACGCGATCTCTGTGGCTTCCGAACAACCTTCTCGCTTGTTTACCCACACTCATTATGAAGCTGAAACTGCCATCCAAGCAGGGCAAAATCTGAGCTTTGATACTGAGTTTCTGCGGTGGATGCTATCTGATGGAGCAGGTGCCGTGCTGCTCCAGAATCAGCCGAATCGATCGGGAATCAGCCTCAAAATTGAATGGATCGAACTCGTTTCTCATGCCAATGCTTACCCAGTTTGTATGTATGCTGGGGCTGAAAATGAAACGGCGCAAAAAAGCTGGATGGATTATCCCTCTTATGTCGAAGCCGCGCAAGCGGGCGCACTTAATTTACGGCAAAATATTCGCCTACTCGATAACGTTGTCAAATTAGGCGTAGAAGGGTGGCTAAAATTAATTGCAGCGGGACGAGTGAATCCCGATGAAATTGATTGGCTGCTGTGCCATTATTCTTCGCACTTCTTTAAGGGGCAAATTGTTGAATTGTTAGATAAAGCTGGCTGCCTCATTCCCGAATCAAAATGGTTTACGAACCTGTACACTCGTGGCAATACGGGGTGCGCTTCAATCTATCTGATGCTGGAAGAATTATTTCATTCCCAGAACTTGCAGCCCGGTCAAAAAATCTTTTGCTTTGTGCCTGAAAGTGGTCGATTTACCACAGCATATATGTTGTTAACCGTAGTTAAAGATGGAGAAATTATGTCACCGCTAGCACAGCCATCAGATAGACATGCGATCGTTACCCCGCCTGTAGCATCTCAAAATCCGCAACCCCCACTCCAGAGCCAAACTCCTGCTGCTTACTTAATGCACCATTTAGCATTAGTTTGGCTAGAATTCGAGCGCAAACTGCAATCGATCCCCATTATCCGCAAATTAAATCGCGGCGAATTCACCATTGAAGATTATCAGGCATTACTAACAAATTTGCGCCCTCAAGTAGTCGAAGGTGCCCGCTGGATTGCCAGAGCTGCTTCCAACATGACAGATTTTCGCCTGCGATCGACTTTTATCGGACATGCCCAAGCAGAACACCGCGATTTTCAAATGTTGGAGCAAAATTACATCTCTGTCGGTGGCGTTCTTGAAGATATTGTGTCGGCAGAAAAGAATATTGGTAGTGAGGCATTATCCGCATTTATTTTTCACCAAGCTTCACAAGAAAACCCAGTCAGTTTAGTCGGCAGTATGTTTATTATTGAAGGATTGGGTAATAATTTAGCAGGAAAATGGGCAACGCAAATTAAAGAAACTCTCAAATTAACAAACGAACAAGTTTCCTTTTTAGGCTACCACGCAGCCAATGACGATTCACATATCGATAAATTAAATGCAATTTTGAATGCCGAGTGGATGACCAAACCAATTGCCGATCGAATTATCAAAACTGCTAAAGTTACCGCCCGGTTGTATTTACTGCAATTGGAAGAAATTTCGATTTCGTAATTAGTATCAAGCGGTAGATCCACCCTTACCCCCTTGAAAAAGCTACGGTGTAAACACAAGTTGGATCTGCTTTGGCTGAGATGGTGTTACCCCTCCCAACCCCCCTTATAAAGGGGGGCTTTGCTCCCTCCCCTTTATAAGGGGAGGGCTGGGGTGGG
>NZ_JANYJC010000175.1 GCF_025361915.1 Chamaesiphon sp. GL140_3_metabinner_50 | reverse complement strand
TTAGAATTCGTCAGCCCCTTCACAGTGGTGCTGTCGGTGGGATCGATCGCAATTTTGACTTCGACGACGCGGGAGTCGGAATCGGCTGCTGGATCGGTGTTGAGGACATCTTGCTTGCCGATTTGGAGTCCGATGTAGCTGATTGTACCCTTGAGATTTTGCGTAAATGCGCCAGATTCACTTTTAATGGTGGCGGATTGCCCGACCCTAAGTTTGCGAACATCGCTTTCGTAGACTTCAGCGACGGCTACCATTTGACTGGTTTGCCCCATTTCGACGATGCCTTTATCGCTGGGCGATTCGCCAGCGCGGGTGTGGACTTTGAGAATTTCGCCAGCAATAGGGGCGCGCACGTAAGCTTCGCTGAGTTCGGCTTGGGCTTGACGGGCGGTGGCTTGGGCGCGGGCTAGCTCGGCTTGGGCACCTTGGATATCGACGGGGCGGACTTCAGAAATTTTGGCGAGGGTGCCTTGAGCGGCGGCGATTTGTTGGTTGGTGGTGGCTACGCTGGTTTCGTAGTTAGCTTTAGCTTCGGCAAGTTGTTGTTGGGCGTTGCTGGTAATTTTATTTTGAGTGGCTTTATTTTCGAGAATTTGTTGGTTGAGGGTGGCGACGGTTTGGTTATATTTAGACTGAGCTTCGGCGATTTGTTGGCGAATGGTATCGACTTCTAGGCGTTTGGCATCGACTCTAGTAGTTTCGATCGCCCGATCGGCGTATAGTTGTTGAAAGCGTTTATAGTCTACTTCGGCATTGTTGAGTTGCGATTGTAGGCGGCTGATTGTGGCTGCTTGGGTGGGTTTTTCGCCTGCTAGTTGGGCATTGAGCGATTCAATTTTGCCAGCTTGGGCGGCGGGTTCCCATTTGAGTTGACCTTCGAGACGCGCTTTTGTCGCGATGTATGTATCCCGATTGCCTTTGAGTTGACTCGTGAGTCGAGCGATTTCAGCTTTCTGGGCATCGATTTCGCCGATTTTAGCTCCGGCTTTGACTTTCGCCAGGTTGCTTTGCGATACTTTGACATCTTCTTGCGCTTTGGCTAGGGATGCTTCCAAGCGTTGGCGATTGTCGAGAATGGCGATAATTTGCCCTTTAGTAACTCGATCTCCTTCTTTTACCATCAATTGCGATAGCGTCCCCTTACCGCTTTGGGTACTGGGTGCCGAGATTTTAATGACTTCGCCTAATGGTTCCAATCGTCCTAATGATGTGACTGCGGTAGCTACTACTGGCTCAGGCGCAGCAAGTTTAGCCGCTTGCGTTTCGGGCGGCTTTTGGGCAAACATGCCCGCATAGTGCAATCCGGCTGGCAACATTAACAGCGCAACAACTGATGCACCGATAGTCACCCAGCGATTGACTGAGTTCTTGCTCTTGAATTTATCGACTACAAAGTTATCTTCTGTCATAGCTTGCGAGTTGCCTCTGGTGTGTTTCTGCGGAAACTTATCTACTTACTCGTTAGTCAGTTTAGCACCTAAATAAATTATATGTCAAATCAGTTACAATTCCTAGACCCTATGCCATAATAGGATTATAAAAACTAAGCTATACTGACCGTTTAGTTAAATAAACTGCTGCATCTTCTTATATAATGCCCGTAATTAATAAGCAAAAGACCACAAAATCGACAAATCAGAGCCGTAATTCCGAAGCAACCCGAAATCAACTCTTGGATGCCGCCGAAGCGGAATTTGCCGTTACAGGTTTAATCGCCGCCCGCATGGAAGCCATTGCCGCCCAAACAGGTGTTACTAAAGCAACCATTTATTACTACTTTCAAAGTAAGGAAGAGTTGTATCAAGCGATGCTAGAACGTTGTCTCGTGGGAATGTTAGGTCTGGCAGAACAACTTCAGCTCGATTGCTTGCCACCAGATGCCGCACTGGTAAAGTTGCTTGCCACTATGCTCCAATGTATGTCTGAAAATCCTCATGTAGGTAGTATTCTCTGTCTAGAGGCGGTTCAAAATAAGGGCAAGTATTACCCGAAACAATTGGGTAATATTCTATATGGCACCATCATCGAAATTTTGGAACGGGGGATGCTCTCAGGCGCATTTCGCCAACTCGAACCCCGACATACCGCAGTGAATATTGTCGGTACTTGTTCTTTTTATTTTACCGCGCAGGAAAATCTTAAATATCTTTGGCCGGGTAAAAGGTTACTCGGTAAGGAATTATTACAAAGCCATACTCAAGAATCGATCGATCTAATTATGGCAGGAGTGAGAAATTAGCGGATAGTGAGGTTGTTGGACTGAAAATTTAGACAGGTTGAATATGACGATCGAATCTAACCAGATCTATAAAGAGCGGATATTGACGATCCACTATCCACTATTCACTATTCACTATTCACTAATTCCATGACATACTTTAAATTTGAAGCTGATTTTGTTGATTCATTACGTTGCATCCCAATGATCGTGCGGTTGAAGTTGGATACTTGCGGTGTGAAATTGAAGCTAGCCGAATGGAATAGATTTACGCAAACTGACTGCCAGCAGTTGGTTGAGCTGCCGTGCGATCGAGATTCAGAAATTACCACCTATAAAGAGTATGTGATTAAATTAATATTTCAACATACCGGACATGAAGCTAGTTTACTCAGCATCGATCCGCAGCCACCGTGGTCGAACGATCGCGAAATTCCAGAAAGCGTCTCGACTAAAGCCGCCGAGGAAGGTGTAAATATCGATCGCTCCCAATGGGCAAATCTGACAACGATTCAAAGGTTTGCATTAATTAAATTAACTCGATCGCAACATGAAAACAATAACTTTATACCAGCACTAAAAGAATTTGGAATATTAACGTAAACAATCGATCGATCGCTCAAAGACCGTCAAAATATCGCTAAAGCCTAACACCTAACACCTAATCCAGATGCTAACCTTTAAATCTAAAAGCCAAGATTTAGTAAATATTGAGAGTGGTAATCTCGATAATAATATCGTCGTTGATGTCCATCAACTCAATCACTACTTTGGGAAAGGTAATCTCAAAAAACAAGTGTTGTTTGATATCAACCTCCAAATTGGTAAAGGTGAAATCGTGCTGATGACGGGGCCATCTGGTTCTGGAAAAACTACCCTGCTGACGCTATCGGGTGGATTGCGATCGCCTCAAGAGGGTAGTATGCGAGTGTTGGGTGTGGAAATGGTGGGGGCGAGTAAACGTAAAGTCATCGAAGTCCGGCGCAATATCGGTTATATTTTCCAAGCTCACAACCTGCTCAAATCGCTCACCGCGCAGCAAAATGTCCAAATGGCGGGACAACTGCACGCCGAGATGAGTAGCAAAGAAATCAAAGAACGCGCGACAGAAATGCTCGATGCCGTCGGATTGAGCGATCGCAAGTCCTACTACCCCGATAATCTTTCTGGGGGTCAAAAACAGCGCGTCGCGATCGCCCGTGCCCTGATGAGCCATCCTAAGCTAGTATTAGCCGACGAACCGACTGCTGCTCTAGATAGTAAATCGGGACGCGAAATCGTCGAGATTATGCAGAAACTAGCCAAGGAGCAGGGAACGACAATTTTGATGGTGACTCACGATCACCGGATTCTAGATGTAGCCGATCGAATCGTCCATCTCGAAGATGGTTGTCTGGCTCAAAATGATGTCCTGACTGTCAGCGAATAACTCACTTTTGAGTTGCGATCGAACTAACGCTTGAAGAGTTATAAGTAACAATTAACAATTAAACAGTTAATAGAATCTACGTCTGGATTCTTAACTGTCAAAACAGAAAAAATCTCATCGACGAGAAAATTTGAGGTAACTGGCTCGGATAATTTTTGGAAGATTAAAGATTGAATATCGTCTCGGACTTGTCTTTGGGATAGCCGATTAGATGGAGACTCAATTTCGGTCGATCGCAGCGATCGATCTGTGCGATCGGCACTAATGAAAGCGAATGAGATTCGGCGATCGCCGATCGTCAAAGTATCGATCTTTAATAAACTAGCTGGTATTTCATAACTACGAAAAATTCTTTCTCTATCATCGATCGAATCTTCAATTACCAGCGATTCTTGATGGCGTTCTAGCACCGATCTAATATTAAGTTTAGAAATATGTTCGCCCAATAACTTCGAGAGTAATTTCCATAATCGAGCCGCAATTTGTTTGATATAGTCTAGATCGTAGGCAGAACGAGTAGCGATCGATCTGTAGGTACAACCCGACCAAATTTGCAAGACGATCGTTGATTCTAGATCGTTGAGTTTGCGGTGCTGCGATCGATCTAGCAGAAGATCGATCGATCTAATTGCT
>NZ_JANYJC010000095.1 GCF_025361915.1 Chamaesiphon sp. GL140_3_metabinner_50 | reverse complement strand
AACGGTTTCAACTTCAACCAATCAGTTGTAGATGCACAAGGTCACTGAATCAACACCTGGGCTGACATCATCAACCGCGCTAACTTGGGTATGGAAGTAATGCACGAAAGAAATGCACACAACTTCCCTCTTGACTTAGCTGCTGGTGAAGTGACTCCTGTTGCTTTGACTGCTCCTTCCATCAACGGTTAATACTGAATTGATTTAGTTAAGAAAAGCCCCCTCACGATTGTGAGGGGGCTTTTGAGTGGTTGGTGGTTTTAAGGATATCATGTTGACCCAATTTACGGCATAATCTCGATAGGCTGCCCGGATCTCTGGAAAACGACTGACATTAGGAACGTGATTGACTTCGAGTAAATGTTTGGTGCCTTCATCCGTCACGATATAATAATTAGATCTAATCCAAATGCTTGAGCCACATTTTGAGTATCTGCGAGTAACTCACGATCGACTTCCATAAAGTCAGCAGTAGGATCGTGAATCGACTTGAGCCAATCGTCTCCTGCTAATTTTACCTGCCAATACTTATCGCCAATTAACACGATTCGTATCGATTGCCCTGGGATAAAATCTTCGACGATACAAGGTTCTTCGCTCTGCCATATCTAAAAATAATTAACCGATTCCTAACATCGAAATCAGTCGATCGATCTCACAATGGTTGCCAAATAACTCCCGCGCGCAATTAATTTTAATCGGTTCTTGCAGGCGGACTTGCCCAAAAGCCCGATCGATAATTTCGACAGTGGTTAAAGTATCCAGATCTACCGACAGAATGGGGATTTCTAGGTCTTCAGCACGGCTGAGAATGAATGGCTGAGGACTCAGGTGTCCGGTTAAAATTAGGCACTGTGTAGAGGTTTCTAGCGCGGCTAGTTGAATATCTGCCCGATCGCCGCCTGTGACAACAGCCATATTATTACCGCGTCGGAAATATTCTAGAGCCGAATTGACATTCATTGCCCCGATCGATAGACTTTCCACCATCAGATCTAACCTATCGGGACGGCATAATATTTCGGCATCGAGTTGTTCGACTAGTTGCTTGACAGTGACGCTGCGGAGCAACCCATTCCGATGTACGACTCCAAATACCGGAATCCCAATCCGTTCTAAATATGGCACCAAAGATGTCTGAACGGTCTCTACGCGGTCGCGGGGAATATCGTTGATGATACACCCCAATAATCGATTTCCAAGCTGTTGTTGCGCCGATACGAGCAGATCTATCGTCGAGATCGGATGATAGCGATTAACTAGCAATACCCCAGCATCGAGAGCTTCAGCTACTTGGATGGTAGCCAGATTGAATAAACTCCCTTCATGCAGATTGGCACCACCTTCGAGAATTACCAAATTTCCAGGCAACTGGACGCTGTGCTTGAGTAATTGAATGTAATCGAGATCGTCTGCCCCAGTCAATCGCTCGATCGTCCGCTCGGCATTTAAACCCAACAATGGTAATCCCAATCGTTCTGGCGGTAGTGATAAAGCTTCTGCCATCAGCCGGATATCGCCATCGAGCGTCGGATTGACAGCATTGACAGCCACTACAGGCTGAACATAAGCAATCTCAATCCCTTTTTCTTGTAAGCGATCGGCAATTCCCAAAATTGTTGCCGATTTTCCACTACATGCTTCCGTTGAAGCTACCAGCAAGTATTTCATAGCCATCCCACACACTTACCCTCAGTCATTAATTGGCGATCGACAACCAGCCCCTAACAGATAGTCTCACATCTTGCACCAGATCGAGCATTTCGCGAGTGACTAGATGAGTTGACTCGCTCTTTACCACTAGCCTAATCTGGGTTGCCTACGATCGCAATGACTCAGATTAGGCATCGGCATGTTCCGCCATCGGCAAAATCGATTCGTGCCGCTAGCTGGCTTCTAACCTTCCATTCTCATCAATTTGTGATAAAAATACTGGGGGAAATCGGGGGTATTGGTATCCCGCAGATTGATGAGCCAATCAATGAGATAACCGATTAATTCCGAATTCATCAGATTTACATCATAAGTGAGATCGGCATTACCATCGAACATCATGGTACATCTGGTCAGATCGCCAGGTAAGTTTTGAATTACCCAGTCGATCGCGTATGGAATGTTCTCTCCACCTTCGATCGAGCGATGACCGCCGAGTCCACCTTTATGATAAAGCGTAATTGCCTTGGGGAGAACGTTGCGTTTGGCAGCAGACTTCATGAAGTACGGAGCGTATATATTCACTTTATCTGGTGGAGCAGCAATTATTTCATCAAATAAATTCATCGATCTAGGCTTTAGGAATTAGGCTTGAGGCTTGAGGCTGAGGAATGTTAATTTTCTCGCCGCTAGCTTGATGCGATTGGTTAAACCTAGTATTCACCGTTTTGGCTGGATATTTACGATCGTGACAAAAAAACTCGGTTTCTTTAGGGAAACCGAGTCACTTAATTTAGATTGCTATTTAGTTTCCGAGAATTCTGCATCGATGACATCATCGGCACCGCCAGTCGTACCACCACCAGGGGGAGTACCAGCGTCGTTATTGTCACCGCTATCGGCACTAGCATTCGCACCTGCTTGTGCGTAAATATTACTACCGATCGCCATCAGGGTTTGCTGAACTTCAGGACTCAAGCGTTGAATTTCGGCATCATCTTCCTTAGTTACCGCTTCTTTGAGTTCTGCGATTAAGCCTTCGAGCTTGGTTTTGTCTGCTGCGGGGACTTTATCGCCGAGTTCTTGAAGTTGTTTTTCAGCTTGGTAGGTGAGTGAATCAGCCTGGTTTTTGCGATCGATTTTATCGCGGTTTTCTTTGTCGGTGGTAGCATTATTTTCAGCTTCGCGAACCATCCGTTCGACTTCGGTTTTGTCGAGAGTCGATGCACCAGTAATGCTGATGGATTGCTCTTTACCAGTACCTTTATCTTTGGCGGTAACGTTCAAGATCCCGTTAGCATCGATGTCTAAGGTGACTTCGATTTGGGGTACGCCACGAGGAGCCGAGGGAATGCCATCCAAACGGAAGGTACCCAAACTCTTGTTGTCGCGAGACATTTCCCGTTCGCCTTGGAGAATCTGAATTTCGACGTTGCTTTGTCCGTCTACCGCTGTCGAGAAGGTTTCAAACTTCTTGGTCGGAATGGTCGTGTTGCGAGGGATAATCTTGGTCATGACACCACCCAAGGTTTCAACACCCAAGGAGAGCGGTGTAACGTCGAGTAAGAGAATATCTTTGACTTCACCAGCCAAGACACCAGCTTGTACCGCTGCGCCGACAGCTACTACTTCGTCGGGGTTAACGGTTTCGTTAGGCTCTTTACCTAATAAGCGTTTGACGAGTTCTTTAACTGCGGGAATCCGAGTCGAACCACCAACTAAAACCACTTCATCAATTCGGCTCTTATCGACTTTACCATCGCGGATCGCGTTTTCTACTGGCACGCGACAACGATCGATCAAGTCAGAGCAAATTTCTTCAAATTTAGCACGGGTCAGCGTCATTTCGACGTGTTTTGGCCCGTCTTGAGTCGCGGTAATAAAGGGGAGGTTGATTTCGGACTGCGTAACGCTAGACAGTTCGATTTTGGCTTTCTCAGCCGCTTCGGTCAAACGTTGGAGAGCTTGACGATCTTTGCGAAGGTCGATGCCTTCGTTTTTCATAAACGTAGTAGCTAAGTGATCGACGATTTTCTTATCAAAGTCGTCTCCACCTAAGTGACTATCGCCAGAGGTTGCAAGTACTTCAAATACGCCATCGCCGACTTCGAGTACCGATACGTCGAAGGTACCACCACCAAGGTCGAACACGAGAATTGTTTCGTTGCTCTTTTTATCTAAACCATAAGCCAACGCCGCAGCAGTAGGCTCGTTGATAATCCGTAAAACTTCTACACCAGCAATTTTGCCAGCATCTTTAGTCGCTTGACGCTGAGAATCGTTAAAGTAGGCGGGTACGGTAATTACGGCTTGGGTCACAGTCTGGCCCAAATATTTACTCGCATCATCGACTAGCTTTCTAAGTACTTGCGCGGAGATTTCTTCGGGTGCGAATTTCTTGCCCAATCCCGGAGCATCAATGCGGACGCTGTTTCCATCGTTGACTACTTTGTACGAAATTTCAGTAGCTTCTTGATTTACTTCGTCAAATTTACGACCGATAAAGCGTTTGACAGAAGAGAACGTATTCTCAGGATTCATTACCGCTTGACGCTTGGCAATTTGCCCAACCAGTCGGTCGCCATTTTTCGCAAATGCGACAACAGAAGGGGTAGTGCGGAAACCCTCGGCGTTGGCGATTACAGTGGGTTTGCCACCTTCCATAACCGCAACGCAGGAGTTGGTAGTTCCTAAGTCAATGCCAACAACTTTTCCCATAAAACTATAACTACTTCCTTAATAATGACAACAGTTTGAATAATAATGACGAGGAATGCATGGTGCAACCTGCGCGATCGATAATTACTTAATCGATCCCTATCTTTGTGCCAACCGATCTTTTTTAGAAGGGTGGTTTTCCGTACCTGTTCCTAAATTACATCGTTGCCGATCGACGGTTGATGTTCGATTGTTTAACTTGCACCTCTCTACTGTATGTGACTTATGCTGATGCTGAAATTGAGGCGAACCGTATAGAGTAGTGGTGCTTACCGAAGGAGTTGGTGCGCTGTGCTGGGAATAATCCGATCGGGATCGGAGCTAATTTAATATTTTTGGCATGGAGATTCGTTCGTGAAACGTCCGCTTTGCGGAATCGCGATCGGCTATAATCGGTTGCCAAACCCCGAAGGAAGAATAACGATTGTGAATAAATGCAGCAGCATAATTATTACTGTGACATCCCTATTGCTATTGGCTAGTCCAG
The DNA here is from genome assembly GCF_025361915.1 of Chamaesiphon sp. GL140_3_metabinner_50. Taxonomy (GTDB): domain Bacteria; phylum Cyanobacteriota; class Cyanobacteriia; order Cyanobacteriales; family Chamaesiphonaceae; genus Chamaesiphon. The sequence continues at coordinate 2,772 of NZ_JANYJC010000095.1, read as the reverse complement.
CAACGATCGCTAAAGAGTCTCCGCCTCAGCCTGAGAAAAAGTATCGCGTTCATACCGAGAGCGATCCTGGCTTTAAATGCGTCAATATAGTCAATCGCAAGACTCTCAGAGATCCGCTAAATTATCCTGGAGCATACGAATCTGGCTATATCAAGGGCACTGACGATCGAATTAAAGGTGCCACTATGCTAACACTCGAAGATGGGGGCGAAGTCGTGCGAGGATATCTTGATGGCTATCGGCTTAAACCCTATTCCGGTCAAGTAACCACCGTTCCGACTGAAAATCGGGTTACTTGTCGTTGTCGCACCGAGGTGCTCAAAGATGTTGTCTTTCGAGAAGAGATCGAGGCTAGTTGCAAACCCATTAAAGAGGAGATTGCCGTAGACAAAAGTGATGCCTACCATGCCAATGCCTATAGCGATGGCTACCGTGAAGGAACTGCCAGTAAAGCCAAACGCGATAACTATCAGGCACGCTCGGCTGGAGGTGAATTTGCCAGAGGTTTTGAGGATGGCTATTTTGGCAGAAACAATAGTGGTCAACGCTATACTGATGTACCGATCGAAGACTATCGCTGCGACTGTCGGCTCATTCTCAAACGCGTTAATCCCGATTCAAAGTATTAATTAATGGTGTTCGCATCGTGTCGGTTTTTCTGGCACGATGAGATCGTTAATATCGTGCTGTGGTTGAGATATTTGACTGGTTAGCAGCAGTGCTAGGATTATTCTGTCGATTGGAATTGCGCGATGGAAAAAATGTCATGACAACGATCCCAAATATCGTCCATAAAGTCACATAAATCGCGATCGCTTGCTGATTAGATTTACCAGTTTTACCATTATAAGTAGTGCCACATTTGGTACATTTTACATGAGTAAACATTTTCGGCCCGACCATTCCGCCCCACCAAGTAAAGCCAATTGCTTCGGCTTGTTCGGAAGCACAGTTTGGGCAAGGTTGATAGTGAGCCATCTAGTTTCTCCGAGTATAGGCCGATATTTGTGGTCATACCTAGAGCATACCCATTTTGGTTCGATCGTAAACATCCGGTGACAGTCGATCGGGAAAACGGGAAAAAACAGACGACTCCAGCACAACGTTTAGGCTGGGAAGTTTGCGGTGGTGGTTATGGTATTCACTGGGATTCGATCGATGAAGATCTCAGTACAGCAGGAATGCTTAAAGGCGCACCCGCTCCAACTGCTCGCGATCGTTGATTTTACCAATAGTCATAATTGGCTTTATTTGTCTGTGTAATATCTCCTTTTACTTCTAGATTTTTCTGTTTTGATATATTAATATTATTTTCAGCTATTCGATCGCTTACTTTTATTTTTGTAATATAATCTTTAATTTTTCGATCGATTCCAAGAGTTTTACGTTCCCATTTTTCAAAAAATAACCATTCGTCAGCAGTGAGAGGGCGATGTCCGACGAAAGTTAATGAGTTGTGTGTCATCTCTGTATAGGCAACTAAGACAGGATATTCATACTCTTCTCGTTTTTGTACGATAATCCATCCTCCAAAATCGCTAGGAAGATAGATAAAATTAATGAAAATTAGCTCGCCGCTGACGATTCGATCGTAACCAGAGATAAGATTAGTATGAGGACTAATTTGATGCTCAGACAAGCTTTGCATAAAATTAATATCTGCTTGTAAAAGCCTTTAGACTAGCCAATCGATCGCATAGCACACCGTAGTCGATCGAGTATTTAGGCTGCTTCAATATATTCGCAAATAGTCGTCGGCTCTGGAATCGGTAATCCTTCTAATTGCAAACCTTCGAGATGAAATGAAATTGCGGCTTGAATCTCGACTGAAATTTCTTCAACAGTTGAACCTGTAGCCACGCAGCCAGGTAAATCTGGCACATAAGCTGAATAGTTATTGGGCATTTTTTCAATAACAGTCGCGTAACGCATTAGTTTAACTCCTCTAAGTTATTTTCAGATGAAACCTGTTATAAATCGGTTTCATCTGTTTTCTAACCTTCGCTCTGTAACGATCTAATTTGCCGCCGACTTCATCCATTGTGTAATGCCATCGGCGATCGATTTTGCCATTTTTTGCTGCTCTTGGGGTGTCGCAATTAATTCAAACTCGCTAGGATTGCTCATAAAGCCCCATTCTAATAGTACCGAAGGAGCTGAAGCAGGACGAGCGAGGGCGAGGTTATCCCAGAATACACCGTAAGATTGACGACCTGTATCTTTAACCACATAGTTATGGAGATACATCGCAAGGCTTTGAGCTTGAGCGTGATACCAGTAGGTAGAGAAACCTTTGGTGTCGGGATTTCCGCCGTCTGGGAGGGAGTTATGATGTATCGAGAGGGCGAGGGTAGGTTCTAGGTTATCAATTATTGTCTGACGATCGCTTAATTCGATAAACTTATCCGATTCTCGCGATAGATATACCGACGCACCGCGCATTGCCAGCTCGTTGGCTAGTAATTTAGCTGCATATAAGTTCGCCTCTTTTTCGGTATAACCATTCGGCCCGACTGCACCTGAATCTTTACCGCCATGTCCGGGATCTAATAAAATTTTAGTACCAGTGAGGGGTTTATCGAAATTATTTTTGTCGAGTTTGGGTGGATGTCGAAGTGAGAGTATGAGGTTGCTACCTTGGTATCTAAGCTTGTAACCCCACTGTTGTTGAGATTTGAGGTTAAAGACATATTGCACTACTCCAGGGCTGGTTTGCTTCCAATCTAGGCGAGAAACGATGGGGTTATCGTTGAAGCGGATAATGTCGGTTTG
>NZ_JANYJC010000168.1 GCF_025361915.1 Chamaesiphon sp. GL140_3_metabinner_50 | reverse complement strand
GTGCAAGGCTGGGGTCGGTGGTCGCCTAATCTCAGCGGTAGAGAAAGTGGTTTCTTTTATGTAGATTTATACGATTCGGCAGTAGCTAAATCCTTAGGATATGTCGGCAAACCAGTTTGTCATTTATATTCAGGGTTATTAGCTGGCTTCTTTAGTGCGGCTTTCGAGCAAAATCTGTGCAGTACTGAAATTCAATGTTATGCAATGGGTAATGATTTTTGTCGTTTTCTAGTTGGTTCCGAACAACGCATTCAAGCTGCGGAGTTTTGGATTACTTCTGGTGCTAGTGCTACCGAAATTGCCGAACGTTTTGAAACTGGAGAAATTGCTGCCGAACCAGAACTATCTATCAAAGCAGGTGCAGTATGAAATCTCGCAAACACAGTAAATTAAAAAGACATCCAATTGTCCTATTTATCAGAGGAGTTTTTAGGCTTTTTCGAGTTATCTCTAGACCTAGAAAACCTTTGTCTACTGCCCAATATCATCAAAACTTCACCCAAGAGTCTCTCGAACTCGAACCCATTCACGAGTATGCAGAACCAATCACTCAAACCCGATCTACCTCAATCACAGTCGGAGAGCTGTTTTTGCAAGTAAAGTGGCAGTTGCCAGAATCATCAGAGCCAGTTACAAAAATTCAGGCTCATGATGTTTCTAGAAACTAGAGCTAACAGCAAAATTAGCACAAGCATCTAAATATTCCGATCGATAATATCTTATTTACTTAGGAGTCCAAACATGATTACGCTATTAGAAACATTAGTTGACGGGGCAGATGGAGCTTATGCCAGCAAGCAAGATCTTCGGAATTTAGAACATGCTATGTCTTCTTGGTCGGAGCGTAAAGCAGCTTATTTGGCAGTTGAAGCCAATGAAAAATCGATTATCGATCGAGCGCGAAGATCGATGGAAAACGATAAGCTTTTTCATGAGAATAATCGCCTCAATCCAGCAATGCTCGAATGCTGTTGCCGCGATATGACTTTGACGCTCAGATCTTACGCACTAGGAATGTTATTGCAAGACGAGGAAATGTTGAAAGATCGATTTATCTACTGGCACAAAAACATCTTGCAATCGATGGACTTAGCTAAATATCAAGGGTCTAAGTTTGTGTATGATTCTATTTGTATCGAGCTACCTAGAGAACAGTCAAAATTGTTTAAGCCTTACTTTAAAATCGATTCAGAGATTACTGCATCCCCAGAATTAAATTAGTAAGTAAATAAATCGAATTATTTATCGATCGCTAGCCCCCAATTTTTTTAATTATGAATGAATCTGCAATTCCGATTCCGACCAATTGTTTTAGTCCCAAAGGCTACGTCAAATCTCATCCGGCTTCGGGGTTATTAGCAACTCGTTATGGCGATCGTCTAATTGCCGTACCAGAAGTATTATTACGCAGTATTGCCAAAACCCTGCGCGTAGAAACTGGAGAAGCTTCTTATTTAGCTCTCTATACTTTTGGCGATAATTGGGGCAAAAATTTCGGCAATCGGATGATTCAGGACACGATTAAATACTATCGTCAGCCAATTTTAGAAACCCTCGCTAATGAGTTTCTTGTCAATATCCAGGCCGCTTGGGCAGTGCATGGTTTGGGCAAACCCTCGATCGATTTTAGCCTAGCCGAACGGGGATTATTAGTAGTTACGATCGTCAATTCGGGCATCGATAACGGTAAAACCATCGACGATATTTTTAGCTATCGTTCTTTTAGTCTCGAAGCTGGTTTTCTCGCAGGCTGGTTCTCTACCCTCACTGGCAACAAACTCCGCGCCTGTGCGAGTAATTGGCTCAACGCTCCCGCCTCAATGCAGTTTGTAGTCGGTAGCATCTCCCACATCGAATCAATCGAACGCTCCCACCTCCAAGTCGGAATGCTCACCCCCGAAATTCTGAACTCTTTGTAATACGATTTTGGATTTTGGATACTTCTCCTTACGGAGACGCTACGCTACGGCTACGCGAAAGTCGCAAGTTTTGGATTTTGGATTATTAGGAAACTCCTTACTACTTACTCCTTACTCCTTACTTCTTACTCCTTACTTCTTACTCCCATCTCCTACCTCCCACCTCCCATCTCAAATATATGTCCGTAACCGTGTTATTTCTACCAGATCGAGTCACCACCACCGCCGAACCTGGAGAGCCGCTACTCGATGTCGCCAGCCGAGCTGGAATAACAATTCCTACTTATTGCCTCAAAGGTGCTTGCTTGGTTTGTAAAGTAGCAATTGAAGGGCAAGAAAATCCCGTTCGCGCCTGTCTTGCTACCGTACCGGATGATGACTCATTGACAATCGTGCATTGTTACCCCAAAGCCAATTTAAATTAGACAATGTAATTGAAGACTAAGTTTCTAAGTCTCCACTACCTGGGTTTTCAATCCAACTAGATCCCCACCGGGAGTTTTGCCGACGATATAAATCGCGATGTTAACTTCTCCCACCCGGAAAACTTTAACATCAGATAAATTAGACTCGATCGCGTGCGATAAATCTGTATAGCGATTTACCAGTGCTAATTCATCTGCTTCGTACCAATCTTCAACTGTCAGTACGGGTGCGAAAAAATCGGCAAGGGTTATCGTTTCGATTACATCATTTGGTTTCGCTAACTTATTAAATAAAGCCGTCCGATCTAGATCCACACCCCGATCCCAAGTGACTATTTCAAATGGATAGTCTGATTCGCTCGACCAGAGTAAATCGGTGGTAACTTGTTTGAATAAAGTAATAATTTCTGGTGTCGTCACGATCGAGGCAAGTTAAAGATTAGAATTAGATTTTAGTTTTAGACGATCGAACTTCGGGGAAACTAACAATTAAACGGGAAATGTGCATTTTTAAAGATCTCCAGCGCGGATCGCTAGCTGCTGGTGTTACGCCATCGCCAGATACAGCACGGAGATCGGCGGGAAACTTTGCGGCTGCAATGCGATCGGCATCGACAGTAATATTTAACCCAGTATACCTAGCTTGCATGGCTGTGGAAAGATTTATAACTTGGTTACCATAATCCCAGCCCAAACCAGTAATCTTAAACTCACCTAAAATTTGACGTAATTTACTCAAACTCGTATTAACACCAATGCCTTCGGCTGTTTTCCATGTCGGATCGTCGATAATTACTTGGAAGGGTGTGAGTTTTTTAGCATTTTCCCATACCACTGTCAGCGATCGATTTTGACCCAATGTAATCAGCGTAGCAGGTAATTCGACTTGTCCTTCGGCCCCATAAAATTTTTTAGACGACAATCGTTGTTTGCCATAGATTTTAACCAGATCTGCAAATGTACTCTTGGCTGTAATTGCGCCGACCCGTTTTCCTGGTACGATGAGGTAGTCTATTGCCGGAAGCGGTTGTGAGGTGCCTGTTTTTGGCTGGGGAGATGCTGTGGCAAGTAGCCGATCGCTGCTAATTGTACCCCAACAGAGTAAACTAATTGCAAGTATGGCAATGCTCGATCGCGCGGTTCCTAACTCCGATTTATAAAACAGGCGCATAAACTTTTTTTACTTCCTGGTGAAAATCGATTCTCTTTCAGAGAGGCTCTCGGTTACGGACTAGAGCAAACTTTTATCCAGATTGGGCATAATAACTGTAGCAATGGGGACAACTTCCGTTTGTCTGGTGTCTGCTGGGCAAAAATCGCCACGATGCGATGATTATATCTGCGATCGATAAATAAGTCAGCTCGGCAATTGAAATTTCAGCCACCGAGCGACAAACGATACTCAGGCGATAACTAGTAACTTGAGTTCATATCCACATCTACAGCTACATTCCCATCGCTATCGATTCCCTAAATTACCCTTTACCCAGATTAGAATATGCCCGAACTCGATATTAATTTACCCAGTACCCGCCAAATTCAAGGATCGATTAAAGACAAAATCGAAATGTCAATTAAACTATTGACTGGCGATGTCTTTACTGGCAGAATTGTTTGGCAAGATCCTGATTGTGTATTTTTTACCGATGCTAACGATCGCAAGACACTAATATATCGTCAGGCGATCGCTTATATTCAGTATCAATAATTACTATTCGACAATTGCTTTGGGAATTGGCTCGATTACGGGAATTGGGAGTACGGGAATCGTGAGTTCGCCTTTGGTGAGTCGGTCGAAAACTGTTTGTTCTTCTACCGAACCGATGACCAAACAACTATCGCCGAGTTGAAGAGTCGTACCTCCGGTGGGATAGTCGATTTGAGTGCCATCTTCCCGCTCGATTGCCACGATTGTCGCTCCGGTTAAGGTGCGAATATTGGCACTAGCGATCGAATTACCCAATAATGGTGAAGTCAATGATAGTCGATACCACCGTCGATTCATCCCCAAAGTAGCGGCGCGAATATCTTGACACTTGACCGATCTTGCCTTCGGGACGCAATTTTAGATAATGCGAATTACGGACGGATGTGACTTGACGTTGAATTTGCACCATCGGTAAGCCAATTTTGACAAATAAATGCGATGCCATTTCTAGACTGGCTTCAAATTCTGGCTGGACGACTTCGCTACCGCCTAATTGATAGAGTAATTCGATATCCTGATATTGATTGGCTCGGACGACGATATCGAGATCTGGTGAAATTTCTAGCGCGTGTTTGAGACACAGGCGCGTACTCATGGCATCTGGTAAAGCGATTACCATCGCGCGCGCTCGATCGAGTCCCGCTCTGGTCAATACTGGAATACTGACAGCGTTACCATAAATGTAGGGAGTTCCTGCTTCTCGGAGTTGCTGAATCGCAGCTTCAGACTGATCCACGACTACTACCGGAACCTTTTGCTCGGCGAGGAGTGTCGCCAAATTTTGCCCCGTGCGTCCGTAACCGCAAATCACAATCGGCGGTTCGAGCGGGACGTGTTCGGAAACCTCCAGCGGTGGCTCTCCAGGCTGAAACCAGCGATTTAGAGCCGGGACGGTTTCGATCCAATTAAATAAACTGGGAATCAGGCGCAAGATAAACGGCGTGACGACCAAAGTTACCGCAGTCGTGCCCAATAATAATAAATATACCCGCTTCGAGACTAAGCCTAAATTGCGCCCCTCGCTAGCCAGTACGAATGAAAATTCACCGATTTGTGCCAAGCCCAAACCCGCAATCAGCGCAGTTTGCAGCGGATAGCCAAACAACTTAACTAACGGCGTAATAATCGCAAACTTACCGATAAACACGATCGATACTAGTCCGAGAATCAGATCCAAATTATTCCATAAAAACAACGGATCGATTAGCATCCCGATCGCGGCAAAAAATAACGCCGCAAACACGTCTCTAATCGGCTCTACATAGGCTAAAGTCTGGTCGGCGTACTCTGCCTCAGAAATCATCAAACCAGCGACGAAAGCCCCCATTTCGATGGACAGCCCTAAATGTTCGGTAATTAGCGCGATGCCCAAACAGAGCGTGACGATGCCCAAGAGAAATAATTCTCGACTCTCAGTACTAGCGAGTAACCTCAATAATCGAGGGATGACCCAAATACCCGTTGCTGTTGCCCCGATCGCAAATAAACCAATTTTAACTACTGCATATAATACCGCAATGCCAATTTCCGCAGGTGGTCGATCGAGTGCGGGTAATACCGCCAACATCAATCCCAACGCTAGATCTTGAACTACCAGAATCCCCAGCATTACCTGTCCGTGCGGCGTTGCGGTTTCGTTAGACTCCATCAGCGATTTTAACACCACCGCCGTCGAAGAGAGCGATAGAATCGCGCCTAAAAATACCCCTTGCTGCGGCGTTGTCACCCAGCCAACACTAATAGAAACGAGCGTCGTCACTAAAATAGTCAGCAGAATTTGTAAACCACCGCCACCCAAACTAATTTTCTGCACCTTCTTTAATTCAGAGAAGGAAAATTCCACCCCCAAAGCAAATAGCAAAAAAGCTGCGCCGAACTGAGCTAAAGTCTCGACCTGAACCAACTCCTTAATCAGTCCCAATCCCGTCGGGCCGACGATCGCCCCACCGACGATGTAACCTAGTAGTGCTGGCTGTTTGGCTAAACCCGCAATAATCCCCCCCACAGCCGCCGCTGCCAGGATCGAGACCAAATCTACAATCAGGCGAAAATCTTCTAACACTAGATTTTTATAATTATGAAAATTTTTAAATTAACTTAATGTAAGTTAACTTCTAGGATACCGAGTTTTTCTACCTCCGTGGGAACAGCTCCTAGATCGATCGAGTGAGAGGATCGTGGTTTCCACATCCGATAAAACTACTGTTGATAACAAGCTAGATGTTCGGCAGCGACCCAACCCGATCCGATTCGTCCATCAACTCTCAAGTACTCAATCCGCGCCCAGTCACCACCAGAACTCATACCCGTAACGCTGACGATCTGACCGTAGGGAAGAGTGGTAACGATGCGGCGACCAGCGTTGACATAAACATACAGTCCGCCATCGCGAGTCACTCTATATGACTGGCAAACTTGTTGAGCCATCGCCACACGCGGAGATGTCGCTTCGATCGTCATCATGCCTAAATTGACTCCGAGTGCCAGAACGAGAAATTTACTGAGGATACTATTCATATTACGTACTTTATTAATTTAACTTAATATTAACGAGAGGAAAGTAGGACTCATAGACCCGATCTGTTTGTCGGTCGGGTGGATTGAGTGTTTTGAACCTTACTTACTATTACTGGGTAAATGCTCGGAAATTATGCAAGGCAGAAACAGCAGATTCGATTTGAATAACAGGATTGAGATCGGCTAATACCCTTCGCTAGTTTTGAAGTTTTTGCTTGTTGAGATCGGCACGATTATAGTAGTCAACTATACAATCTGGAGCCGACTACGATCGAAATGCGAACCTAAGTCAATACTGTTTAGATGAGGACGTGTTATCGATCGAATAAACTCAACCGATAAGCCGATCGATTCTAGATCGCAATCCTCTCGTTCTAAATATTAGGCGATCGCTATCGATCGAGAAGGGCTGTAACTCTTCAGTCGTTTGTGAGGTTCAGACCATTATCACAGCATTATTAGCCAGCGTCACCAGCAATACGACTTAAATCTTCAGTCGTTTGCTCTGTCTGTGCTAGGCCTAACATTATGGTGTTAGGTTTTTGCCAGAACCAATAAACCCAAAAGACTTTGGCGCAGCACTATTTCCAGCACAGGTGACAAGAGAATCCAAAAGGTAGCTACGTGTCAATGCAAATCCACTGTTCGTAACGCAAAACTGTTCTGCTTTATTTCCGTTCCATATAGTGCGAGAATTGTTGAATACATTAGCATAATAAGATTGTGCATAATAATACTTTGGCGATCCAAGAGAATTATCAAAATTACTAAGATTCAAACATAAGTTGCGATCGACTATATACCAACCTTTTGAGAAACCATCTCGATAACCGAGGGCAATTGAAATCTTCTCTCCTGTGTTATTACATATTTCTCGGTTTTGAGCTAAAGAGGGTGCTTGAATTGCCAAGAAGCTGGTGCTAAAGCCTAAACTTATCGCTCCGATCGAACCGATCGCTTTTAATAGAATATTTCTTAACTTCATAGCCATACATCCATTTAATGAGTGAAATTGTTATGGCTTTTAACTGGATCGAATCGCCATACTATGAAGATCGGGGCAATCTTTGGCAAATATGCACGGACGAGAAAACTTTAACTGACTTGACTGGGTGTCTGAAAAGTCTAGTTTGTTAAGCGTAAACCCTAGAAATCCCCCCTAGCCACCTTTTCAAGGGGGGAGCCGGACTCTTAGTCCTCCCTTTTAAGGGGGATCTAGCGGCTCGGAGCCGGGAGGGAACCTCCCGGATTATGCGAGACAAGACAGGGGGATTTTCACCAATTTCGCCTTTCTCTAGAGATGTGTATACACGGTAGCTTTTTAAGGGGGTTTGGGGGATTGAGATCTCCAAACGAAGTTCAATAAACTCCTCAGCAAACTGTAGCAACCCAAGGAGGCTAATTAAGCCTGCTACTTACTTCCTGCTGCTAGCTTCTCAATCATTTGTTGCAGCTTTTGATAAGAAGCTGGATTAGAAGTTCGGAGAGACTCAGCCTGCTTTTTCCAGTCAGTGACGAGCTGAGGATCGAGTTTGATGGCTTGCTGGTAATCAATAATTGCCCCCTGCTTATCGCCCGATGTTTCCTTAATAAATCCTCGACAAGCATAACTCTCACCCTGTTTGGGATTGAGTTTAATAGCCGATTCCAGATCCGATAAAGCATCTTTTTCCCGTCCGATGATTATTTTTAAAAATCCTCGATTATTGTAAGCACCAGCGAAGTTGGGATTAATAGCAATTGCTCGATCCATATCTATCATCGCTCCTGAGTTGTTACCTAATAAGCATTTAAGACTGCCTCGATTAGAGTACGCATCAGCATATTTACGATCGAGCGCAATCGCCCGATCGTAATCGTTAATAGCTGCTTGCTTTTCCCCAAGCTCGAATTTAGCATTACCTCGATGGTAGTAAGCTTCAGCATCTTTAGGATTAAGCGCAATCGCCCGATTGTAATCAACAACTGCATCTTGTTTTCTCCCGATGTCTGATTTAGCTAAACCTCGATTTCTATACGCACTAGCATAAGTAGGATCGAGAGCGATCGCTCGATCGAAATCGATAATTGCATCCTGTTTATTTCCTAAAATAGATTTAGCAGCACCTCGATTATTATAATTAGCAGCCTCTTTTGGAGCGAGAGCGATCGCTCGATCAAAATCGATAATTGCCTCCTGGATTCTTCCTAAGGACACCTTAATACCACCTCGATTTTGATAAGCACTAGCATTTTTAGGATCGAGGGAAATTGCTCGATTTAGATCGACGATCGCATCTTGTGTTTTTTCTAAATAAAATTTGCTCATGCCCCGTTTACTGTAAGCATTAGAAAATTGAGGATCGATAGCAATGGCTCGATCGAAATCAAGAATTGCCTCTTGTTGGTATCCTAATCTAGATTTAGCATTACCTCTATTTAGATACGCATCAGTATATTTCGGATCGAGTGCAATGGCTCGATCGAAATCAATGATTGCCCCTTGCCTGTCTCCTGTATTAGATTTGGCAGTCCCTCGATTATAATAAGCACTAGCATTTTTAGGAGCTAGAGCGATTGCTCGATCGAAGTCACTAATTGCTTCTTGAATTTTCCCTAATTCAAATTTAGCAGCACCTCTATTATTGTAGTTGTCAGCATCTTTAGGAGCGAGAGCGATCGCTCGATCGAAATCAATAATTGCTGCTTGCGAATCTCCTAATTTAAATTTAGCAGTACCGCGATGAACATAGTTGTCAGCATCTTTAGGATTAAGATTGATGGCTCTATTATAATCTATAATTGCCTCGCGATTGTCCCCTAAGCTAGATTTAGCCAGACCCCGATTAACATAAGCATCAGTGTAATTAGGATCGATTTTGATGGCTTGAGTATAATCATCAATCGCTCCTTGTTTATTACCTAGTTTAGATTTAGTTACACCACGGTTGTGATAAGCCATACTATCATTGAAGTCCATGCTAATTACTTGACTAAAGTCAATTGCTGCCTCCTGGTAGTATCCTAAATCTGCTTTAACTGCACCACGATTATTGTAAGCTTGTTTATAGCCGGGATCGATTTTAATAGCTTGAGTGTAATCAGCAATTGCGCCCTGGTTGTCTCCTGAATTCCTTTTAGCATTACCTCTGCCATAATAAGCATATGCTTCAGGGTACTTGGGAATTAGCGCATCATAAATAGCAATTACCTCTGCATACTTTTTTTGACGACTCAATCCATACGCTTTTTCGGTATATAATACTGGATCGTTTGGATTTAGACCGATCGCTATATTAATAGCTATTAGTGCTTCATCATATTTTTGTGAATCAGCATAGATGACATTTTGCTTTCTCCAGAAATAGTAGTAGCTGGAACGTCGATCGGGTGGAATTGCAGCAATAGCTTTGGCAATGGCTACTTGTGCCTTGTCTAATGTGCCCGGAACAAATAATGACAATGCTTTACCATAATTGCCAAGTAGTATTTGACCCTTAGCGATGGCCTTATCAAAAGCTATTACCGATCGATCTAATTGACGAGTACGATAGAGTTGATTGCCATACGCTAACCAGCGTTCCCCGTTATCCGCTTCCTGGGGCTGGGTAAGATTCTCCATCGTAGCAATGACATTGTTGAGATCGCCCGAACTCAGCGCAACTGGATTTGTTTTAGTAGTAGTTAGTAGTTGGCTTGGGATCTGCAATTTAGCTGCTAATCCTAAAAAAGTTTGAATCGATATCCCCAAACTCTTACCCAAGATAACTGCCTGCTCCCCTGTGCCTTCTGCCTTGCCATGAATGCCAATGACGTTCCCTGCTGTATCGAACACTGGGCCACCACTCATGCCACCATAACTAATGCTGCTGTAGATCAGATCGTAACCCTCAGAGAAAGATTGGTTATCTTGAGCATTTAATTTACCCTGTTGTCGCGCTGCAACATACCCTGGGTTAAGTTGCCATTGCCAGAGTGGGCTATTAATTTTCGCTCGCGCTGGAAATCCTCCTACGAACATGAGATCGGAATTCTGACTATAGTTACCTAATCGTGCTAACGGATAGTTGCTATTGCTGCTAAATTTAACTACCGCCAGATCCGCACCTTCAGCAACAACTACACCATTTTCGCTATGCCGATCTTGGTCGTAGGTGATAATTTGAGAATTGAGGAAGTTCTGACGGATTTTAAGATCTCGAACGACGTGTTTGGCAGTTAATACATAGTAGGTACTGCCTTCTTTGGCGATAATTACTCCCGAACCATTACCGCCACTATTTTCAATTCGTACGGTCATCTTACGCGCTTTGTCGTTCAACTGGGCCATAAATCCTGTCGGCGTGACTTGATGCTCTACCTTTGGCAAATTATCATAGCCGTAGAGAATATCGGCTTTGACATTGGTGAGGAAGTTATAAATCGGGATTCCCCAGTTAGCTTCCCGATATTTGGCGGCAAGTTTGGCTAAAGGTTTACTGCCATCGTTGTAGGTATAGTCGGGTAAAATTGGTGCCGCCCCAATGGTATTAATTCCGAGCAAATGTCCAGCAGCATCGAAGATCGGCCCCCCACTCATCCCTTGACGGATGCCTTTTTTGCCTTTGTCGATCGTGTAGCCGATTTGTGTGCCATTATCGAAGGGAAGATCCGAAAGTTGGGATACTTGTCCGCTAGTAATTCTCAGATCTTTAGAGTCGAAGGGGTAGCCCGTACTATAAATATCGCGGCTATTGACAGAGATCGTACTGCGATCGGATAAATCGGGCAGTTGATACTTACTAGTACTTTCGATCGTCAGCAGAGCTAGGTCGTATTTAGGGCTGAAGCCACCATCTACTTGTCGAGCGGTATACTTACGCCCATCGGGGGCTTGCACCTGAAGCTGAGTCGATTTTCTAACGACGTGGGCATTGGTGAGGATGAGATAAGTATTGCCTTTTTGGGCAACGATAACACCAGAACCACCGTTATTCTCCGCCGTAATCCGCACGGTGATGTTTTTAGCAATCTGTTGAACTTTTTGCTGGATTTCCAGATCTGTTGGGGTGTCTTGAGCGAGTTTTGCGGGAGTGGGTATGTAGGAGGGGTGGATAGTTGCTGTGGTGAAGCTAGTCATCAGCAGCATGTTGGTAGTCAGGAACAGAGTAGTGACAAAGATTTTTTGCATAGAATAGAAGTCTGAGGTTATTTAAGTTTAGTTGTGCGATCGGTCGATCTGGGGAAGCAACGGCTACCAATTGCGCCTTCCATATATGGAATGAGATCGACGATGGTGACTTGTTATCTTCATCGGGTAACTCAATCGATAATATGCAGGGTTTTAGAAATAAATTATTGCTCTTAGGAGTAAGGATTAAATAACTGGCAATTCCTCCTCTGGTAGGGCGAGATGTTAGGACTCGACCCAACTTTGATTAAATTCCATCCCAACTATGATAGCCTTCTTCAATATGGCTCCCTGACCGAAAAGCAAAACGCAAGCCCCCCCATCTTATGAATAAATCTTCTCCATTACTCGACGTATTAACCCGCCGTAACTGGCGATCGATCTTACTCGGTGCAATTAGCCTATCGATCGTGCTATGGTCGGCTGTGCAAGCTGCTGGAACCCCCCTGAGTGCTAGCTTTACACCTGCGAGTCCCCGCTTGGGAGAAACAGTGGTGGTAAATATCGCCACAGCTTCCAGTCAATCTACCCCACCAACCACTCAGGCGACACCCCCAACAGTTAAAGTTGGCACCAAAACTTATCCAGCCTTTAACGTCGGTAAAGAGCGGTTTCGGGCAATGATTCCGACTACCCCACTCGAAAAACCAGGCGATCGCGAAGCCACGATCTCTGATAATACTGGTAAGACTACCGTTAAATTTCCCGTCGCCGATCGCAAATTTGCCATCCAACGCATCAACTTCTCTCCTGGTAAATCTGGAGTCGAAGCAACAGAACTCGAACTCAAGCAAGTAGCCGCTTTTAAAGCTACCGTCAGCCCTACCAAATTATGGAGCGGCAAATTTATCGCCCCTAATGCTGGCAAAACTAGCTCACCCTATGGCGTGCGTCGTTATTACAATGGCGAGTTTGCTACAGATTATTACCATCGCGGTTTAGACTATGCTGGTGGTTATGGTTCTGCGGTTGTGGCTCCAGCGGCTGGCAAAGTTGTCTTAGTCGGTTACGAGAAAAAAGGCTTCCGCGTCCACGGTAATGTGGTAGGTGTAGATCACGGTCAAGGATTAGTCAGTATCTTCATGCACATGAGCAAAATTAGCGTCGAAGAAGGACAAATGCTCGCTGCTGGCGATGACATCGGCGCGATCGGTAGTACTGGCTCTTCCACTGGCCCTCATCTACACTGGGGATTATACGTCAATGCTGTCTCTGTCGATCCAGTTCAATGGCGATCGCAGTCGATTGAATAGGGGATCGGGAATAGGGCATAAAATCCCCTCCTCTGCGCAGGCAGACGCTTCGCGAACGGAGCGAAAAGTGCGTTCTTGGGGTCTCCCCTGTCTTGTCGTTTTCTTATTCGGGGGGAACCCCCGAATAAAAACGCCGCAAGTAAAGCACCTTTTCAAGACAGGGGTGCCCGACAGGGCGGGGTGGGTAGGATCTCCGCATCTCACTAACTCCTCCCACACCTCCATGTTTATCTTGTCCGACTTTCGGGGAATAATGTAGATAGATGATGGTTTGCAAGCGTTAGTACTAGGAATTGGGGCGTAAAGCTCCTTCATTCAAAACCATTTACAGCGCGCGCACTGACTACTTACAACTTATTTTAATAATGAACATTCAAGCGATCGTAGAACATGCTCTAGACGAAGGCTACCTGACTCCCGCGATGGAAGCTGAGGTAGGACGGATCTGTGATAGTGCTGCCGAATTATCAGTAGAAGAGTACATGGCACTCGATCATCTGATGGGGGCACTATTAGCGGGTGAAGTGGTAACGGTTCCGCGCAAACAATTTATTAATGTGATGGAAGAATTGGTAATTACTGAGACGATCGCTCAAATTACGGCAATCGAACTCAACAATGACGTGCAACTAGATGTTGGTGATATTGCGGCCTACGCTCTCAATAGATTACCACCCCTGTATGCTACTACAGAAGAAGGCGCAAGCTATCAACGCGATCGCGCTCAGAAAGAACTTCAAAATTTAATTACCCAACAAGTTGAATCGGCAATTACCCAAAATCTCAATCGCCCAGAATTTTTCCCCGAACGTCAGGCGATTGCCAAGCCTACTGGCGACGAGGTTGTCAAGCAGGTAAGCACGCTACTGCAATCTTACGCACCTCAATTTGAATCTCAAAATCATGCTGTCGGGGCGAATAAGTAACTACGATTACATCTGTAATGAAATGCCCCAACTGTCAATCTACTAAGATTCGGAAGCATGGTTTTTACCGAGAGAAACAACGGTATCAATGTAAAGATTGCGCCCGTCAATTTGTCGAACACCTGACTCCGCATCTCCATCAGCAGGCGAGTACTGGCGTAGAAGATGGCATCGATCGATACATCAAGTCTATTTCTACTCCTGCTGATGATGCGCTCATTAATTTACAACAAGCTACGTTGGAGTATCCCCTCTCGCAAATGCAGCCGACTTTAGCACAGGCTCAGTTCATCGCCATATTATTGCGATCGACTCAAGCTGCGCGAGTATTAGAACTGGGGATTTTTAGCAGTTATTCTACCCTAGCGATCGCGCTAGCATTACCCCCCGATGGGCAATTAATTAGCTGTGGCGTAGCGGGAAAACATCTCGATGTCGCTCGTAATTGCTGGCAGCAGTGCGGCGTTGCCGATCGCATCAATTTTCACATCGGCACTGGTTTAGAGCTGTTGGATGGGCTACTCGCTGCCAATCCGGTGCTATCTTTCGATACGATCGTTATTTCTGGACTCAAGTATCAATATCCACAGTACTACGATCGGGCGATCGAGTTATTGCGCCCTCAGGGATTGGCAATTGCGACGGATGTATTATGGCAAGGACGAGTATTGAATCTTGATACCTATAATGACGAATTTACCAGGGGTTTAGATCTGTTCAACCGTCAATTAGCCACCGATCCTCGCGTTCGGGCGATGGTACTTCCGATCGGCGATGGTCTGTCGATCGCCACTAAGCTCTAGAGTTGGGAGATGGGAGATGGGAGATGGGAGTTGGGAGAAAGATACATTGCCATGCAAAAAACCACAACCCTGAGGTTATGGCTTTTTGCTTTAATTGGTGGCGGAGACTGGATTTGAACCAGCGACCTTCGGGTTATGAGCCCGACGAGCTACCAGGCTGCTCTACTCCGCGTCGTGTTTTTCACTCAACTTATTCAATATAACATCACTTTTTGATAAAGGCAAGCTTTGGCGGGAATTATTTTGAGATGGGGGGACTGGGGGACTGGCAGTGTGCCTACGGCAGGCTATCGCCAACGGCTCCGCTCACTGACCGGGGACTGGGGGACTTAGATATTATCAATCCAAAATCTCCGAACTCCGAACTCCGAACTCCCATCTCCCATCTCCCCTAAAACCTAAATCAAAGGATGCACAAGTGCTTAAAAAATCTTAAAATCTGTAAAGATACAAAAAAACAATGAGATAGATATGCGGGTTGCGATTGTTGGTGCGGGATTGGCGGGATTGGCTACCGCTGTCGATTTAGTCGATGCTGGGCATGAAGTAGAGATTTTTGAGTCGCGTCCCTTTGTCGGTGGTAAAGTTGGGAGTTGGATCGATGCCGATGGCAATCACATCGAGATGGGTTTGCACGTCTTTTTCAACAACTACGCCAATCTATTCGCACTCATGCAGCGAATTGGGGCGACGGATATCTTTTTACCCAAAGAACACGTTCACAATTTTGTCAATGCGGGTGGGGACATTGGGAAACTAGATTTCAGATTTTTCCTGGGCGCACCTTTTCATGGCTTGAAGGCATTTTTCACCACCGCGCAATTAACGATC
This sequence comes from Chamaesiphon sp. GL140_3_metabinner_50, assembly GCF_025361915.1. GTDB lineage: Bacteria > Cyanobacteriota > Cyanobacteriia > Cyanobacteriales > Chamaesiphonaceae > Chamaesiphon. Next base: position 7,663 of record NZ_JANYJC010000168.1, on the reverse strand, counting down.
GTCGATAAGCTTCGTAATGCGCTGGCTCTGGGGACTAGTCCGATCGTGCCTGGATTAGTCAGCTACGAGACGGCGATGAAGATGATTCGCGATCTCGATCGAATTAGTTTTGCCGATTGGTTTCGATCGCATGGCGGTAATAACCATAGCTTACGCCGGATGTGGGATCCGATCGCGCTGGCGTTGGGGTTTATCGATACCGAAAATATCTCGGCGCGCTGTATGTTGACGATCTTTATGATGTTTGCATCGAAAACCGAAGCATCGAAGCTAAACATGTTAGTCGGTTCGCCTGCTGAATATCTGCTTAAACCGATCGTCGATTATTTAGAATCTAAAGGTACTAAAATTCACACTCGCAGTCAATTGCGAGAAATTAAATATACAGGCGAAGGCGATAATATCCATATCGATGGCTTTGCGATCGCCAATGGAGAAAATGTCGAAACAATTACGGCTGATGCTTACGTCTGCGCGTGCGACGTGCCGGGTATTCATCGCATTATACCAGCCGATTGGCGCAAATCGACTTTTTTCGATAATATTTTCAAACTTACCGCCGTTCCCGTGGCTACCGTCCAACTGCGCTTCGATGGTTGGGTGACAGAAATGCAAGATGGTGCCGAGCGCAAACAGTTAGACCACGCCGCCGGACTCAATAATCTGTTATACAGTGCCGATGCTGATTTTTCCTGTTTTGCGGATCTTGCGCTGACTAGCCCCGCCGACTACTATCGAGAAGGTGAAGGTTCGCTCTTACAAGTGGTGCTGACTCCCGGCGAACCCTTTATCCCCATGAAGAATGAAGATATCGTCGAGCATGTTCTCACGCAAGTGCGGGAACTATTCCCCTCTGCTAGCGAACTAAATGTTACATGGTCGAGCGTCGTCAAGCTGGCTCAGTCGCTCTATCGCGAACAACCAGGAATGGATCCATTCCGTCCCACCCAAGCTACCCCGATCGACAATTTTTTCCTCGCTGGTAGTTATACCGCGCAGGATTATATTGATAGTATGGAAGGTGCGACAATTTCTGGCAAACAAGCAGCTACAGCAATTCTCGCCAGCTTTAAGGATTAGGCTTTAGGCTTTAGGTTTTAGGGATTAGGTTTTAGGCTTTAGGCTTTAGGCTTTAGCGAAGATCTACCCACCCCACCCTACGGGCACCCCTCCGAGGAGGGGATTTTCCCGATCCTTACTCCTTACTTCTTACTTCTTACTCCTTACTTCTTACTCCTTATGTCACAATGGTTAGAGCATAGCGTTCAAGTTGAAGTTGCTGCACCGATCGAGCATGTGTGGAATCTGTGGCATAATATCGAGCTGATGCCGCGTTGGATGAAGTGGATCGAATCAGTCACCATCGTTGAAGATACACCCGAACTTTCCCGCTGGAAACTAGCGACTAAGACCTTAGAATTTACGTGGTTATCCCGAATTCTTCAGGAAATTCCGCATCAAATTATTCAGTGGGAATCTGTCGATGGGTTACCCAACAGAGGGGCGATTAGATTTTACGATCGCAAGGAATCTAGTATTGTCAAACTGACTTTTACTTACGAAGTGCCAGGAATTTTGGCATTATTGATGAATAATGATTTTGTCCGTAATGCTGTTGACTCTACCCTTCAGGCGGATATGGATCGGTTTAGGGACTATGCGATGGGCGAACTTAATAATAGTCAACCGCAATCGACTCCAGATCTGTATCAATGAGTAAAAAAGTTTAACTGAAATTTAGACTTAAAGCACACCTTTAGAACTGGGAATGGTACCCATCCGGCGCAGATCCGGCTCGGTTGCCATTCGCATTGCTCTGGCAAAAGCTTTAAAAGTAGCCTCAATAATGTGATGAGAATTGATGCCATCTAACTGGCGAATATGTAGCGTCATCAGACTGTGATTGACAACCGCTACAAAGAATTCGCGGACTAATTGAGTATCGTAAGTACCGACGCGCTGAGTAGGAATTTCTAAGCCATAGCTAAGGTGAGGACGACCGGAAAAATCGAGCGCGATTTGCACCAAGGCTTCGTCTAGAGGGGCGACAAAATGCCCGAACCTCACAATCCCCTTCCGATCGCCTAACGCTTGTGCGAGAGCCATTCCCAGGGTAATACCGACATCTTCATTGGTGTGGTGATCGTCAATTTCGAGATCGCCTGTGGCGGTAATGTGCAGATCGAATAAGCCATGCGAAGAAATTTGATGCAGCATGTGATCGAGAAAAGGAATCCCGGTTTGCGCCCGACAGATGCCCGTACCATCGAGATCGATCGTTACGGTAACATCTGTCTCACCCGTTTTGCGATGAACTGTGGCGGTGCGTTTTGTCATAAGAGATGGGAGTTCGGAGATGGGAGATGGGAGAGTAAATTCAGAGATAGGAGTTTGGAGTTTGGAGATGGGAGAGTCAGAAGTTTCTTCTGTCTGGAGACGATTGACTAGATCCGGTGTATTTGTAGCAACTTGCTAGATATTCGTCATGTCCATTCTATCATTATCACCCTAACCTCTTACTCTTCACTCCCTACTCCTTACTCCTCTATCTCCCATCTCCAAACTCCAAACTCCCATCTCCCCTCCCATCTCCCCTGCAATTTCCACTCTACATTTGGGAATGATAAGAAAGGTAATCTTCAGATGCAACGGAATCGGTAGATGAGTGGAATGTCTATGGGTGATGTCTTGGTACCAGGGGAAGCATTGCCATTAATTCCCTATCAAGCACAAGATCTCGCGCGCACGATCGAATCTTTTCGACAACAGCAAGTCAGTGGCACTTTACAGTTAGAAGTTGAGGTACAACCCGGTAAATGTTGGCAGCGAGTCTTAATTTGGTATAAGGGAGAAATTACTTACGGCGGGAGTAAGTTAATCGATCGCGGCGTTTTAATTAGAATGCTGGTTCAAAAACACAAGCCAGAATATTCGCAATCGATCGAGGGTTGGCTGATTCAGCAATTAGTTTACCCGCATTCGACGCGAGAACTATTGGTATTTTTGGTACAAAGGCAAGTATTAACCTGGGAGCAGATCGAGACTTGGGCGCAGGGGCAAGTTGTATATACGCTCGAACAAGCGATTAGTTTTGCGGGTAAATATCGATTTAGTCCGCAGACAGAAGTCGATTTTTATCATGGTGCGGATGGTAATGGTTTGAACTGGAATCAATTGATGATGACAGTGAATACTCGCCAGCAATATTGGAGTAAAATTACCAGTTTAATTCCGGGTATTGCCGCAGTACCGCTACCGCCAACCCCAGCAATGTTGGCAAAAATTTCGGAAGTGGCGATCGAACAACATTCTCGAAAGTGGTTTGATGGAAACAGAACGATCGCCGATATTGCCACAGTACTCGATCGCGATCCGCTGCAAGTGGCGCGTTCTTACGCGCAATGGGTACAAATGGGTTGGATGCATTGCCAACAGCCGATCGATCTTTCGCTGGAGTCAGTCGCGCCGCCAGACTTGCCAATCGTGCTATCTGTAGATGATAGTCCGATCGTCCAAACCCGAATCAAGCGCGCGTTGGGAGAACAGTTTGAAGTTTTACTTGCTAATGATGCGATGAGTGCTTTGCATTTGTTGGCGCGACAACCTGTAGATTTATTGTTGTTAGATGTGACAATGCCCGGAATCGATGGGATCGAGCTATGTCAGACGTTGCGGCGGATGAGTAAGTTTACTCAATTGCCAATTATTATGCTTACAGCTAAAGACAAAAGTTACGACAGGGCTTTGGCAGAAATGGTGGGAGCGACGGAATATCTCACCAAACCTTTAAATGATGAAAAATTAATTGCAATTGTTAATCAATATACCAAAGGTGGGCATATTCAATAATAAGTCACAGATTTATAGCGATTATTACATAACAAAAACATCATGTCAGCGCAGCAAAATTTGGTCTTTGGTTTACACGGATCGCTGTATGGAATTAGTGCCGATTTTGTTCGCGAAATCTGTTGGTTGCCTGAGTTAAACTCATTAGCTACCGCTCCAGTAGATATTCTCGGAATCTTTAATTGGCGATCGCGAATGGTGCCAGTTATGCATCTAGATTTGCGATTTGGTAAAGGTTTTTCGGGTTGCAATGTCTCAGATCGAGTCATTGTCGTGGAGCTGCAAGGTACTTATATGGGCATTGTCGCTCATGAGGTATTTGACGTGCAAACGCTCGAAATCGTCCCGATCGATCTGGCTTTTATTCAGTCTCGCAGTGCCGAACCGATTGAGAATCAAAACTTTATTACCGGGATCGCTCAACGTCACGAGCAGCCAGTAATTTGTCTCGATCTCGATCGAGCGATGCGGGAGCCAGATGTTGTTGCCGATCCCAATAACCCAGCACTACTAATTAGTGGAGCCGATCTAGATTTTTATCGTCGGTGTTGCCCCGCTGCGACTGTCGCCGATCGTGCTACTTTTGCCACCCGCGCGCTCCAGCTCAAAACCTCGATCGTGCAGGCTCAGAGCGTCAGCATCGAGCAAGGGGTATTAGTCGTGCAAATTGGTACCGACTATATCGGGTTCCCACTAGAATTAATCGTCGATGTCGATGCGCTCGATCGATTTACGGTTTCATTCGTACCAGTTGCACCTACATATATTTTGGGACAAATTAACTGGCGCGGTCAAATTTTACCAGTAGTCGAACTCGGATCGGTGTTGCAGATTCCCGCACTCCCCCGTCAGGAACTAGTAGTAGTGGAACTCAAAGATGGTGTCAAAATTGGCATCGCTGTCGATCGGATTCTTGACGTTTTTTACATCACCACCGAACGCATCGAGCAGTTGCCACTCGCCAAAGGCTCAGGAATGCGTACCTATATGTTAGGGATGACTGAATATCAAGATAGTTTGATGTATCTAGTCAAGCTTCAAGAGTTATTAGAACGAGAATTTTTACCTGCTACCGTCTAATTTTATTATCTAAGCTAGCTATTTAAAATCTAACCGCTCTCGAATTCACTCTTCCTATAAAAACCACTATTCCCTATCACCTATTCTCTAATTAGATATTTTTAATTTATTCTCAATCGTACCATTAACTCCTAAATTCTATGTCAACCAATCTGTGGACGAATATTAGTAATCCATCTTTCAGAACTAGGGCAACCGCAATCGCTATTGCCGTAGGTATTACACCAATTTTAGCAATCGGAACGATTAACTATCTTCAGGTGCGTCAGACGAGCGAACAGCAAGAAGCTGGTGTCCAAAAAGCACGAGCGCAAACGCTTGCAGACAAATTAAATCGCTTTATTTTCGAGCGATATGGCGATGTCGAAATTTTGGCATCGCTACCAGTCTTTGCCGATGCTAAAGTAACCGCAGTCGCTTCAGATGCAACTAAAACTAAGGTATTAAACAAATTTATTAGCAGCTACCAAGTTTACGATAGCATCGCTATCTTCGATCTCAATGGCAACCCGATCGCCCAAAGTCAGGGCGATAAGTTAGATAACCATGCCGATCGTAGTTATTTTCAAGAGGTATTAAAAACGGGTAAAACAGTAATTTCCGATCCATCGATATCTAAAAGTAGTGGCAAATTAGTACTACACTTTGCTGCGCCGATTAGAGATTTAGTAACCGATCGAATTATTGGGGTCGCCAGAACGAGAACACCGATCGACAGGTTGGCAAGTCCACTTCAAGATTTTGCCTCCAAAACTGAAAACTTCTATATCATCAATCGTAAAACTAATAAAATTTTCATGAGTTCTAACGATGCATATAAAAATCGGTTAGAAACACCAGAAATGGCGCAGGCTCGATCGCAACCAGGCTTAATCCCCTTCCAACGTACCGACACTGGCAATCGCGTCGAACTGCTGAGTGCGGCTCCATTTACCAAATTGAAAGGGCTGCCAGAATTACCCTGGACGGCAGTTGTCGCGATTGATGACGATACCGCTTTCATCGAAGTTAAAGGACTGTTGCTGACCATTCTAGCCGGGACTGGCGTGATGGTTGGCGTAGCCATCGGCTTATCGACTTTAGTTTCCGATCGAGTTGCCAGATATATCAAACGCGCGATCGAAACAATTAGTAATTCTACCAGTGAAATTGTCGATACCGTCCAAACTCAAGAAATTGCGGTCAATCAACAAGCCAACTCCGCAATCGCGACAACCGATAGCGTCAATGAATTAGAAAGCATTTCTACCGAAACCGCTCAACAAGCCGCCTCTTCAGCTACAGGAGCCAGACAGGCACTCTCGCTTGCCGAAGAAGGCACCCAATCGGTACAACGCACGATTCGGGAAATGTCTGAATTACGCGATCGTGTCGATGAAATTGCGATCCAAATTATCAATCTCGGCGAACAAACCGGACAAATTACCAATATTTCTAACCTGGTTTCTGACTTGGCAAAACAAACCAACATGCTCGCACTCAAAGCCGCTGTAGAAGCCGCACGAGCTGGCGAACAAGGGAAAGGATTCGGCGTAGTTGCAGGCGAAATTAGGAAACTTGCCGACGAAAGTAAAAAATCTGCTCAAAAGATTAATAACCTCGCCACCGATATTCAAACCGCGATCGATCGCACGGTGGCGGTGACAGATTTAGGCACCAAAACAGCCACCGAAGGCATTCAAGTTGCCGAACAAACTGCAACCACCTTTATCGGCGTAACCGATGCGGTTAGCAATGTCTTTCTCAGCTCTCAACAGATTTCTGCCAGTGTTACCCGCCAAGCCACCGCCATTCAACAGGTATTAGATGCAATGACAATCATCTCTCAAGGCTCTCAAGAAAGTGCCGTCGGTATGCACAAAGTCAAGACTTTCACCAACGAACTCAACCAAGTTGCTGATGAATTGCAAGCAGCGGTGAGTTAGGGGATAGGGGATAGGGAATAGGGAATAGAAAGAACGCTTGCGTCCTAAAGCCTAAACTACTATCTATTTATTATTCACTATCTACTCCCGTAAACCCTAACCTTCGTCCACTATCCACTATTCACTTCCCTATCCTCTATCCCCTATCCCCTATTATGCTCTCCACTTTTACCAGTAATCTTCAATCGAAATTCGCGAACATCTCATTCAAAACTAGGGCCGTTGGTGCTCTGGCATTGCTATCGATCTTACCCGTAGCTACGGTTGGTAGCCTAGCATATTTTACTTCTTACGATAACTTGAAGAAGACAGAAATAGAAAACCAACAATTTGCAGTTAGCGCACTTTCAGACACGCTAACACGGTTTATCACCTTCCGGAATAAGGATGCTCAAACCCTGGCTGGTTTGCCATTATTTGACAGCAAAAAGATTGCTCAAAGCCTGACGGTAGAAGATCGGGAAGCATTCTTGAATGAATTTCTCGATCGATATACATTCTTTGATGGTGCGATGGTATTGGATCTTAGTGGTAATCCGCTCTTTCGCTCCAAAAGAGATACTCAGACTAATTATGCCGATCAAAGTTATTTTCAAGCCGTACTCAAAACTGGTAAAGCTTATGTTAGTAAGGTTGAAATTTCTAAGATTACAAAAATACCATCGATTTTCTTTGCTGCTCCAGTCAAAGATTCCGTTACGGGGGAACTCATTGGGATCCTGCGCTTGAGAATGCCACTGACCAGTCTCAAATCAATTGCCGAGCCATATGCTACTAATAACAACCAATGGCATATTATTGACAAAAAT
>NZ_JANYJC010000011.1 GCF_025361915.1 Chamaesiphon sp. GL140_3_metabinner_50 | reverse complement strand
GCAATATCGCTCAAGAAAATATCTAAGTTTGCATCTGAATTAATTGCCTTAATTCGCCGATGCGATCGGGTCAATAGTCCGGGCGGCAAAGCCACCTTAATAACTTGAATTAGTGATGTATGATAGTAATCGGCAATCTGTTCTAACCACTGCCAATAATTAGCTTTAAATAATCCCGATGCCACCACATCATCGATATCTTTAATTTGAGACATCGAGATATTTTCTGGCAATCGATCGACAAATCTAATCGCAATTCCCCCAACTACTTGTCCGCCTAATGGTACGCTGAGAATATCCCCCACCCGAATCTTCAATCGTTCCGGCACATTATAAGTGTATAGGGCTTGAGTACCCGGACAATCGACTAATACTTCTACTAGCCCCGATGCTTTAATACCGACAGCATATCCCGTCATCGGTTCGGATACCATCCTCGGAGCAGACAAATCGGGATACAGCATGAAGTTAGAAAATAAGGGCTGGGAAAATATCTAAATTTGTCAAATATATTAAAATACAATCATCTTCTAGCTAAATAAATTATTAATGAAACACTTATTATTAACTAGATTTCAAGGTGCATTAATCGGTGGAAATATTATCTATGTCGATCGCCACCAGATCGCACCCAATCAACTAATCCTCGATACAATGCCAGCCTTAGAACGGGGAATTAATAGCTTAATCGATCGCGGAAAATTTGACTCGCAAGATTGGTCGCAACAGATTTTCATCGAACCAGCAGAGCCGCACCAGGCGATCGTCACAATGCTACCATTAATGCTATTTTTTCACGACGATCGCATCAAATTACGAGAAACTCTCATTAACGTCAGTCATGGCTGGCAACTAGACTGGGAAACTTGCTCCAGCGCAGTGGCTATCGGTTATATTATATCTCGATCGCTCACAGAATCTCTCAACCCCCGCACGATTATTACCCAACTGCTCGATGAGATGACCAATCTGCATCCACTCATCTTTCAAGAACTTAGCACGATCGACCGATTACTCGATCGCACCACGAGCCTGCATCGAGTCGCCCAAAGATTAGCCACTACCGAGCACCCGATTATCGCCCCCACATTACTAGCCATTTATTGCTTCCTTTCTACCCCCGAAGACTTTAGTTTAGCAACTCGTCGCGCCGATCGATTAGACGATCGTTCCCAGCTTACCCAGGCGTTGACGGGCATTCTCGCAGGCGCGCACAATAGTCTGACAGAAATTCCGCTCAATGGCTATGTCGCCACTCAAGAGCGGGTACAGTGGCTGTCTCTAGCCCAAAATTTGCTAGGTGTTTGGGCGGGTGTCGATCTCCATCGTGGTTTTCCCACCCATCCGGCGGCACCGTTGGCGGTGGCGGCACCTCAAGTCATTCAACGACGCGGTTGAGATCTTGGGGGAGTATCAACGGATCTGTCCGAATGATATAATCTAAATGTACTCATTGCCACCCTAGTTATGGTATCTCAACATCCAGCTAAGGTTTATTATCCCGACAGTGACGGCCAACCGATGGCAGATAACACCAAACAGTTTCGCTGGATCGTCACGATTAAAGAAAATCTAGACTTACTATTTGCCGCAGATCCGAACGTATTTGTGGCTGGCGATTTGCTCTGGTATCCCGTCGAAGGTGACAACACTATTCGCAATGCGCCGGATGCGATGGTAGTATTTGGTAGACCAAAAGGAGACAGAGGTTCATATCAACAGTGGAAGGAAGATAATATTCCGCCGCAAGTGGTGTTTGAAATCTTATCCCCTGGCAATCGGATGGGCGAGATGGATCGCAAACGCCAGTTTTACGAACGTTATGGTGTGGCAGAATACTATATCTACGATCCCGATCGATTAGATTTGAGTGGCTGGATGCGATCGGATGATAAATTGGTATCGATTTCCCAGGGGGAAGGCTCCGCCAACGCCGCAATTGACGATTGGGTGAGTGTAAGATTAGGCATCCGCTTTGTCATGAGAGCGGGTGAAGAATTAGTTATTTATCGCCCCGATGGTGAGAAGTTCATCGGGTTTGGCGAGTTAGACGAACTACGTCGCAGCCAACAGCGACGAGCCGAAAATGCCGAGCTAAGAGCCGAGAATGCCGAGCGAGAAGCCGAAAGACTTGCTGCTAAATTAAGAGCGTTAGGCATCGAGCCGTGATGTTGCGCTCTTATTCTGGGTGGAAATAACGATAAATTTCCCCAGCGACGTGAGTGCCGATACCGGGAGCTTTAGCTAAATCTTCGACGCTGGCGGCTCTGATATAATCGATCGAGTGGAAATGCGCGAGTAGTTGCTTTTGACGATGTGCGCCTAATCCGGGAACATCGTCGAGATAGGAGCGGGTTTGTTTTTGGCTGCGCTGTTGGCGGTGGAAGGTAATGGCAAAACGGTGCGATTCATCGCGCACGCGCCGCAGGAGTTGAACGCCCGGTTGGTCGGCTTCGGTGGG
>NZ_JANYJC010000356.1 GCF_025361915.1 Chamaesiphon sp. GL140_3_metabinner_50 | reverse complement strand
ATTGCCGCCTTTTTAGTCCAAATGGGAATGCGCGAGGAAGCATTAAAATTAGCCGAGACAATTGTCGAGCAGGTATATACCAACGGGTTGCAATTTAGAACCCCGGAAGCGATTACTGCTGCTGGCACTTTTCGCGCCAGTCACTATCTCCGCGCGATGGCAATTTGGGGGATTTATCATACTTTGAATAAGTAATAACTCACATCTTGCATCGAACTTAGGTTACTAGTATTTCAGTGGATAGTGGATAGTGAATAGTTTTAGGATCTGTAGGTTGGGTTGAAGAATGAAACCCAACACACCCAAATGTATCTTGTAGATCTCAATACCATTAAAATAGGAGGAGCAATTCACAAATTGCTCCTCCTATTTGAACTATAAATTCAATACCTAACTATACTGTAGCCAGAAACTTAGCCGCCGCCGCTTTGAGCGTGGCTGCTTTGTCGGTTTTTTCCCAAGGTAGATCTAAATCGGCGCGACCAAAATGACCGTAGGCGGCGACATCTTGATAAAAACGACCGTTGCGTTCTTTTGGTAAATTTCGCAGGTTAAATGTAGCGAGAATCCCCTCTGGACGCAATTCAAAATGCTCTTCGATTAATTCAAAAAGTTGGTCGTCGCTAATGATGCCAGTGCCGAAAGTTTCGACTAAAATACTCACAGGACTAGCAACCCCGATCGCATAACTGAGTTGAACTTCGCACTTAGCAGCCAAACCCGCCGCGACAATATTCTTCGCGACGTGACGGCAAGCGTAAGCCGCAGATCGATCGACTTTAGTGGGATCTTTACCAGAGAAAGCACCGCCACCATGACGAGAATAACCGCCGTAGGTATCGACAATAATTTTACGTCCGGTTAAACCAGCATCGCCTTGAGGGCCGCCAATTACAAATTTACCAGTCGGGTTGACGAGAAAATGCGTTTTATCGTCGGGTTTAACATCTAAGTCGGCGAACACGGGTAGCACTACCGCTGTCCAAAGATCGGCTTTGATTTTGGCTTGCACGCCGAGATCGTCGCTAATATCGCCAATGGCGGCATCATGTTGAGTCGAAATCAAGATCGTATCGATCCCGACGGGGATGCCGTTTTTGTATTCGACAGTAATTTGGGTTTTACCATCGGGGCGCAGATAGGGCAGATCGCCATTTTTGCGAACTTCGGCAAGGCGACGCGCAACGCGGTGAGATAAACTAATGGGCAATGGCATTAATTCGGGTGTTTCGTTACAAGCATACCCGAACATAATTCCTTGATCGCCAGCACCAGTTTGGTCGAAAATATCAGTGCTATCGTCACGATTTTCTTTGGCAGTATTGACACCTTGAGCGATGTCTGGCGATTGCTGATCTAAGGCAATCAGCACGGAAGCACTACTGGCAGAAAATCCATTATCGGCTTTTGTGTAGCCAATTTCAGCGATTTTCGCACGAGCGAGATCGATATAGTTAACTACTGCTTTAGTGGTAATCTCGCCAGTAATCAGCACGAGTCCGGTATTGACTACGACCTCGGCAGCGACTCTACTGTAAGGGTCTTGAGCTAGTAATGCATCCAAAATTGTATCAGAGATCTGATCGCAGATTTTGTCAGGGTGACCTTCCGTCACGGATTCCGAAGTAAAAAGATATCTACGAGACAAGAAACAGTCCTCCTTCTGGTACTGGCTAATGTTAGCCTATATATTTACACAATACTCACAAATTAATTTAGAATTCTACCATTCTGTAGCTGGGTGTGTTAGCACGAGGTATCAGCCGTTCTTAAATTTATACCAAAGTTTTGCGCCCAGAGTTGATATTAAGTTGAGAATTGTTGAAGCTTAGAGTAAAGATCGATCGTATTGCTACGATTTGGCATGTAAATTGCAATTTAGTGAAGGAGAATGGAAAATTGCTAACGCTTGGGGTAAATATCGACCATGTAGCAACAATTCGGCAAGCCCGCCGCACTGTCGAACCCGATCCGATCGCGGCAGCAGTATTGGCTGAATTAGCTGGTGCTGAAGGGATTACAGCACATTTACGTGAAGATCGCCGCCACATGCAGGATCGGGATATTCGATTGCTGCGCCAAACTGTCCGCACGCGCCTAAATTTAGAGATGGCGGCGACAGCGGAGATGGTGCAAATTGCGCTGGAGGTCAAACCCGACTATGTAACGCTCGTACCGGAAAAACGGCAAGAGGTGACAACAGAGGGGGGATTAGATATTGTCGGACAACTCGATCGGATGAAATCGGTGGTCGATAAGTTACAATCGGCGGGGATTCCAGTGAGCCTATTTATCGACCCAGAACCCGCCCAAATTGCCGCTTCAGCCCAGGTAAATGCCAAATTTATCGAATTACACACGGGACGCTATGCCGAAGCGAGAGAGCCAGTTTTGGTGCAGCAGGAGCTAGCTAATTTGGCGAAAGGCTGCGAACTCGCACTCGCGGCTGGGTTGCGGGTAAATGCCGGACACGGATTGACTTATTGGAATGTCCGCCCGATCGCCTGCTTGCCCGGTATGGAAGAATTAAATATCGGACATAGTATCATCAGTCGATCGGTACTCGTCGGGATCGATCGCGCCATCCGCGAAATGAAAGCCGCCATGTTTGGTGTTGTTTACTAGAGATGGGAGAGCGGAGATGGGAGATGGGAGAGCGGAAGAGAGAAACGATCGAGCTTATTTCCTTTACCCCTAATACCTAAAACCTAATACCTAATACCCAATACCTAATACCTAATACCTAATACCTAATACCTGAAATGAAAACTTATTACTACTTAGTTGCCAGTCAAAGATTTCTGAGAGAAGAAGAAGATCTCGATGAGGTATTTGCCGAGCGGGTTCGGAATTATCACGAACAAAAGAAAGAAATTGACTTTTGGTTTATCGATCGACCTGCATTTTTAGATGCACCAGAATTAGCCAGTGTCAAAGCCAAAATTCCGCAGCCAGCTACGGCAATTATCTCGACTAACAAGCAATTTATTACTTGGTTTAAACTGCGGTTAGAATTCGTCGCGACAGGTGAATTCCAAGCACCATCGGCAACTATTACCGATCCAATCGCTTCTTTGTGTATACAGACTTCGATTTAGGTTGATTTACCCCCCTAACCCCCGTTATGAAGCATGGTGGTTTCATACAAGAAAATAAAAATGCAAAAACCCTAGTATTTAGTTTTCAACCGCCCTCGAATGAATTCGGGGCTAATAGCTAAAGTTCACTGAAGTGAACTGAAAGATTTTTATTCTGGTGTATGAAACCACCCTGCCCCTTATAAAGGGGGGGGATTCGCTGGAGGGTTGGGGTGGGGTAAAGAGACTACGCAGCAACTGAAATAACTTGTGTATACACCGTGGGAGGGTGAGGGTTATTTAATTACACAAAAAGTCACCTCTTACCCAGCCGATCGCACCGTAAAAATTGACTTTTTGCCAGGTATAATCATCGACAACTCTAGAGATACCAATTAATACTACTGACTTACCGGGGGGTATTTTTGTCAACACTTTAGATTGTTGTCCAGCGCGACTGCGAAGATTGATGGTATCGCCATCGCGGCTACAACTATAAGCTGCATTAACACTACCATAATTGCCAGGGCCAGATTGAGCGAATCCAGGGGCGATGTTGACGGAAAATGTAGTTAACATTGCGATCGAGATTGCATTAATAATTACTTGACGTTTCATACTTTACTCCTGTTTGTTTAATTGGCAACTATAGATCCACGCTCATTTATCGATCGATTTGGACTTCCAAAGATCGAGGACGATATTTGAGAATGAAGTTTCTGACTTGGTAATAGTTGCTCTGATTTGTCAGCCCGATGCAACCCGATGTGCCATCTTCTTTGGCATCTTTATTAAAACTCGGATCCCAATGAATACCGAGAGCCGTTCTTCTCATGCGCGGATCGAAACCCGATTTAGGGAAAATGGGGATCATCGTCCCGCCCACTTCTGCGATCGTGCCTTTAACTACTCTAGCGGCTACTGAATAAGAACCATCTGGTAAGGGGGCTTCGGTATTACTTTGATAACGATTTCGAGATTGAGTAAAGTTTCGACCCGTGACGGCATCGAGTTGGAAGCTATAATTAGACGTGCGATCGCGATAAGCGGTTAGTTT
>NZ_JANYJC010000340.1 GCF_025361915.1 Chamaesiphon sp. GL140_3_metabinner_50 | reverse complement strand
CAACTAATGTAACAGAATTTAATCTTTCATCTGTTGTAACAGCTAAACCTTTAAGAACTACTGGAGAATTAGTTTTGGTGAGGTCTACGGTTAAAGGTATTACATTGGCAGTACGGGTTCTAGTCGTAAATCTTGAGGCAGAACCTAGAGTACTACCACCACTGCCCGAACTCGAAGGTTCAACGGCTCCAGAACTTACGGTTTCAACTCTTTCTGTAAAGGTAGTCAAGCGTGCTTCCGCACCCTGAGTTGCTAAAAAACTGGCAGCAGATTCGGCTGATATTTGGTTCATCCGCATTGTACGGACGATTGTTTCTTGAACAGCATCAGGTAAGCGAGTGCCGACAAAGATAGTATTACCAACTCGATTGGCTTCTAAGCCAGTGAGTTGGAGAACATAGTTAAACGCATTTTGGACTGGCTCATTTCGGAGGTTGATGCTAACATTTGGCTCAGTAATTTTGGCTTTACCGTCAGCACTAGCGGCACTGTCAGCGTAGGCTAAGTTAAGATTAGCCGATCGAGCTAAGGACTCTAATACTTCCCGTGCGGGCGTATTTTTGAGTACCATATTAATCCGAGCGGTAGAATCTAAATTGATTTGGGGAATCGCCGCATCGAGGTTGGATACGCTAATATCGCCAACTGGTGGCGCGATCGCACGGGGACTGGTTGGTGTATTCTCGATCGTGACTCTGGGGTTGGGTACCAGTGGCTGTTGAGTTTGGTCTGTTTGAGCGACTAGATTGCTGCTGGGTTCTGGCTGTTGAGCTGGAGTTGGATGTGCGGCATTGACGTTAGTTACAGATAGTGCTGCAACCGCGCTACCCATGAAAATACTCGTAATAATCTGTTTACGTTGGCTCACTTTATTTAAATCTCCTATTCCAGGAACTAATTGACGGGGTATATCTGATGTTGGCTAGCGGTTAGTTAAGATTAATAAAGTATGTAAGTCTCTTTATTAATCTAGAAATCTGGTGAGATTTTGCGGTAACTGTTAGCTGTGTGCTGCCGAAATTAATTATTTTTTCGGTGCTGGTGCTGGTGGGGTGGCAGCAACTTGCTCTGTAGGGGACATGGGAATTAGAGCTTGAATTTTAAATGAGGTTTTGATAACAGCTTCTGGTTGGGGAACGAGTTTTCCGTTGGCATCTACTAATATCTTCTGAGCTGTCTTATCGACATCCGCACGAAAATCCTTAACAATTAGCAATTGATCCAATCTTTCGATCGTCCGTAAGATCGATTGCATTTGCTCGAAGTTGCCATTGACTTCGATCGATACGCTTTTGCGCTTAATTTTGTTGTTCAAGGCGGCACCTAGCGAACCATCAGTGATGGGTGCAGCACCGCTACTCCCACTACTGCCAACTCCAGGTAATTCTGGTGCAAATTTTTGCAATTGTCCTTGACGGATATTGACTAATTTATTTAGATCGAGCAGTAATGTATCTAACTTTTTATCACTGGCAAATAGTCCGGTAATAATTTGGGTTTGAGCATTGGCGCGATCGAGAGTTTGTTGGGCAGTCGCAATTTTTTGGGTATTATCTTTGCGGATCTGAATTTGCTCTTGCGTTTGGGAAAGTTTGGTTTCTAGCTCCTGATTTTTTGCAAGTTGTGGCTGTAAAAAACTGGCGTAGATATATCCAGAGATTCCGGCACCCACAGCCGCTAAACACATGCCGCTAACCAGGGGGCTAAAGGTCACCCCAAAGATCGACGGGTAAGCTGGCGGTGCTAGAAAAGAAGTATTATTTGCTAAATCGCTATCGATTAAATCGCTACTATATGTCATGGTTCGATCGCCTGCTGTTGTTGAGGACTTCTAATCGGAGTTGTTAAATTGACACTAAACATCATGGTTTAATTGCCTGCTGTTGTTGAAGGCTTTTTAGTCGAGCTACCAAGCCGACAGCTCCTTTGCGTTCTAATTCGCCGATTAAATCTGCGGCAGGGACGCGTTTAATCGAAGTTTGGATTTTGTAATTAACTACTCTCGGTAGTTCCATTTTTTTGACCTTAATAGGTTCGACAGTAGCAACCTTACCGTCTAAAGTCGGAGCGGTAGCTAACGGCGTAACTGCTCCTAAATCGGCATTGACTAATTGAGTCTCATCAGGATTAAAGAATGCCGATTGCTTGAGGGTCAACATAAAGTTATTGACTTCTTCAAACGATTTAGCCGTCCCGGTAATCTCGATTTTAGTTGTTGGTACGTCAGCCGGGAGTGCTGCTGTTGCGACCGGGGTGCCACCCGTTGCTGGAGCTGCTGGAACTGCTGGCGTTGCGGCTGCGGTAGTCGCTGCTGGTGCCGTACCCGGTTTGGCTTCAGGATTGGG
>NZ_JANYJC010000147.1 GCF_025361915.1 Chamaesiphon sp. GL140_3_metabinner_50 | reverse complement strand
TAAGGAGTGGGAGCATTTAGGTAGGGGCAATGTCTTGTCGGTGCTTGGTTGATTTTCACGGTCGGGAAACCCGACCGAAAATCAATCCGCTTTTTTATTCGGGGGGAACCCTAGACATAAAACCGCCGCTTCATGAATTGCCCCTACTACCTAAATGGCTCGCAATCTCCCAAATCATTGGATAATCTGTGGGTAATGGATAGCCTTTATAAGGGAGGGCTTTTCCAACTTTTTCCCCTTTATTAAGGGGAGACTTTTCTTGCGCCCTCCCCTTATAAAGGGGAGGGCTGGAGCGATGCACTGAGCGACAGCCGTAGCGTAGCGTCTCCGTAAGGAGAAGTGTGGGGTAACAGGACTACGCAACAACCATTTTACCTGATCGTTTTAAGTGTGTCTTCTTGCTTGACGATCGCGTCGGTAAAGATGCTCATTACCGTGCGGGTGCGGAGTTTGATATTAGCATTGAGTGATGCGCCCGATCGCAGATCGATCGGTTTACCTTTAATGATCATACTCTGTCTTTCGATCTCGATCGTGGCGGGGAAACGCTCGTAGGGATGCGCCTGATCTGCGGGTAACACATCAGAACCGATCGAGACTACTTTACCTTTAACATCACCAAATTCACTAAAGTTAAAAGTTTCGATCCGCACATCGACTGGCATTCCCGACTTAACAAACCCGATATCTTTATTACTAATAAATACTTTTGCTTGTAATTTACTATCGGGAACGATCTTCATAATCGGTTCGCTGCTGGTGGCGACAAATCCTGGTGTTCCGGCTTTGAGTTCAAAGACAGTCCCGCTAACCGGGGCGACGATCTCTTGATATTTGAGATTCATTTTCGCCTGACTAATTTGACTATTTAGATCGACGACTTTGCGATCGAGATCGACGATCGTTTTATTAAGTTGACCGTCAATTTCAGCAATTTGCTTATCATTCATTGCAATTTTTGTCAATAACTCTTTCTGTGAAGTTGCGACGCTATTTTTGAGCTTTTCGCGACTTTGATTGGTTGCCATTGTCAATCGATTGTATTCTCGATCTAGTTGGGCGATTTCTTGCTGGTTCTTTTTAATTTGTTGCTGTTGACCCTGAATTTCGAGGCGCGAATTAGCGAGTAATTCTTGTTCGTCTTGTTGGAGTTTACGGTAGCGTTCTTTGAGTTGGAGGACTTCACTTTTGCGGGCGGTGACTTCTTGTTCTTGCTTGAGTACTTGGTTGCGGGATAACGCGCCTGCCTCACCCGCAGGTTTTAAACTATCGAGAATTGCCTGATTGCTAAGAGTTAGACTTTGAGCTGCTTGATATTGAGCGCGATTTTCAGCCATTTGAGCGGCGAGTTGAGATTTTTTAGCCGCAGTTTTGGCGTTGATATTAGCAATCACCGCTTGGGAATCAATTAATAGTTCGCTGGTACCCGCTCGTTTACCCCGATTTTCGCGCATCTGATTATCGAATTGACCGACTTCTAGCTGACCGGAACTAGTCCGCGAAGCAAGTTCGGTGCGGCTCGATTGCAATCTTTGACGTTGTTCGCTATTGAGATTGGTCAGAGTTGTCCCGTTGAGTTCGGAGCGGTAGAGTTGGTTTTCGGCGATAATCGAGCTGCGATTTTTGGTAAGTGCGAGAATTTCTGGGCGGACATTGAGTTTGGCAAGATCTTGAGTGCTGATGGTACCGACACCTTGACGGAGCAAGCTATGATAAAACCGCGTTTCCGCCGTCATCGATTCGAGATTTTTCTGGAGTGCGGTGAGTGTAGCTCCAGCAACGGTAGATTCTAAGCTGAGTAATTTTTGACCTGCAACAACTTTATCGTTTTCTTTAATTGCGACGGTTTTAACTACCCCACCGACTGGTACCTGTACATCTTTGACTTTCCCGGTTGGTTCGAGTTTCCCCTGGACGGCGATGGTTTCTTCTAGAGGTGCCAAACAAGCCCAAGTAACCAAACCTGTCGTAATCATCAAAATCGTCCAGACGATGCCGCGCGACCAGACTCGCGACTGCTGGAATACCACCGATTGCTCGAATTCTGCCGATTGGTAAGTCTCAATTTGGGGGCGTTCTACTTTCTTGAGTCCATCCGGTTCGATCTTCCGTTTGGCAATTTTACTAGTATCGTTGGGAGTGAAATTTGGCTGTTGGTTGGGATTCATGGGAGGAGTAAGGAGTAAGGAGTAAGAAGTAAGGAGTAAGGAGTAAGGAGTAAGAAGCAAGGAGTAAGAAGTCCTAAAGCCTATTTATTCCCTATTCCCTATCCCCTAAAGTTGAGATTCTTGTTGCTGATAGAGACAGTAATAACGACCTTTTAAAGCCATTAATTGACGGTGGGTGCCTGTTTCGACGATCGATCCTTTGTCCATCATGACAATTACATCCGCTGTTTTAATTGTATTCAAACGGTGGGTGATGAAAAAGACGGTCTGATGTTGAAATGTCTGGGCTAAATTGAGACAAACTTGACGTTCGCTATCGTAGTCGAGCGCGCTAGTTGCTTCGTCTAAAATCAACATCCGGGGCTGTTGTAGTACGGTACGCGCGATCGCAATGCGTTGGCGTTGTCCCCCAGACAGGGCGGAACCGCGTTCGCCGACTTTGGTGTTGTAACCATCTGGTAACTCCATAATAAAATTGTGTGCGGCGGCTACTTTAGCTGCTGCAATTACATCTTCAGAGGTCGCATCGGGGTTAGTCAGGGCAATGTTTTCTTGGACGGTACCACTAAATAAGAGTGTATCTTGTAGTATCATACCAATTTGTTGGCGGTAAGAGTACAGTTCGGTTTTGGTAATATCATACTTGTCGATGACAATTCGCCCGGAGTTAATCTGATACAAACGGGGAATTAGTTTCATCAGGGTACTTTTACCCGAACCGCTCAAACCCACAATGCCGACAAATTGTCCGGCTTGGAATTCCGCACTGATATTATTTAGTTGGTTAACATTAGTACCCGGAAAACTAAAAGTGAGATTTTCGATTTTGACATGACCCTGAATTGGGGGCATGGTGATATTGTTGATGTTATCTGCGCCTACTTCTTGGGGCGTATCGAGGATATCGCTCAAGCGTTCGAGCGAGAGGGCTGTTTCTTGGAAGTTCTGCCACAATTGGACTAGGCGCAGCAGTGGTTGTGTAGTATAACCAGCAATGATGCGGAAAGCAATTAATTCGCCGAGGGTGAGTTGTTTGGCTAAGACTAAATAGGTACCCACCCAGAGCAGGAGTAACCCAGAGAATTTGTTGAGGAAGCCGCTAATCGAACCTGCGGTATTCGATGTGAGGGCGGTTTTAAATCCCGCACTAACGTAGCGTGCGTATTTAGCTTGCCATTGCCAACGCGATCGCAGTTCGATATTCTGGGCTTTAATAGTTTGAATGCCGCCGATGACTTCGACTAAATAAGATTGCGATTCGGCGTTGCGTTCGGCTTTGGTTCGCAGTTGTCCGCGCACGATCGGTGAGACAATCCAAGTGAGTAATATAAATGCCGGGAGTGTTGCTAAAGCAATAATTGTCAGCAGCCAGCTATAAGCCAGCATTACGCCGATATATACTACCGAAAAGATCGCATCGAGAACGACGGTTAAAGCGGTACCCGTTAGGAATTGGCGAATGTTTTCGAGTTCGTTAATCCGGGTGGCTAGTTCGCCGACGGGACGCTTTTCAAAATATTTAAGCGGTAATCTAAATAAATGGTCGATAATTTCCGCACCCAGGCTAAGATCGATCCGGTTGGTGGTATCGACAAATAGATTAGTCCGCAGGGTGGTTAAAATGCCTTCGACGATCGCGAGTACGATTAATAAGGTACCAAAAGTATTCAGGCTGGTGATGCTATTGCCATTAATAACTTTATCGATAATTAACTGCGTCAGCAGCGGGTTAGCCAGCCCAAATACCTGCACGAATAGCGACGCGATTAAAACTTCGGTTAATACGCCCTTATGCTTTTGAATGGCGGGAATAAACCACTTAATCCCAAATTTTTCTACTGGGGTATCCTTGCTGCGTTGGAGTAATAACACCTCGCCGACATCGCCCCATAGCTCGGCAAAGGTAGTATGTTTTAACCGCCGCAGCCCCGATGCGGGAATGCCCAAAGTCAACTCTTTAGGTGTAATCTGATAGACGATCGCAAAACTATCTTGCCAAGGAATCAAGATTGGGGTCTGAAGTTTCCTGATGGCTGTGGCGGGAATTTTCACCATCTGGGAATTGATACCGAGCATTTCGGCGATCGCACCGCACAGTTGCAGTGGTACGCTACCACTACTACCAATCTGATTTTTTAACAATCGACCGACCACATCTGGACGAAACGGAACTTGAAGATATTTGCAGAGCATCTTCAAGCAAGCTGTCGTTCCGTCTAACGCGCCTCTACCCTTAAAGATTGGGTACTTAACCCGCTTGCCAGTGGGGGGATCGTTGTCGATCGCATCGCCAGCTACCGGGCGATCTGGGGCGTAGGGAATCCCCAATCTAGTCGGCGAAAATTCACTCACCCCAGTTGTAAAATTGGTAGTAAAATTGCCCGTCACATCATCTAAAACTGCCAGCAGGGGTACGCCTACTAAGCGTGCGATTTGTGGCTTACTAATTGTTAAAATTGAATTAGCGGGATAATCTTGAGGATCGATACAACTACCCACGGGATGACCGCTAATTTCGCCGCTGCTCACCAACCAACTGCGTGGATCTAGTTCCGAAACTCGTAATTTACCTGGTGAGAGATTGAGGATATTAGTTTGCGGGGCGAGTTTGAGCGCGAATTCGCGCAGATCTTTAACCCCAAACGAGCGCAACAGCAAATCACTATCTGGACGGGTTTGCAAATACTGGGCGACGAGATCGTAAACTTCGATCGTCGGCGTACCATAGTAAAATAATGCCTCTAATTGCGGCGTGCGATCGATTAATGTCCGAAAATAATCGACAGGAATATTAATACATACCGCTTCAGTCGAGGCGATAGCTGTCTCGCACGGTCGATTGCGGACGATTCCCGCCCAGCCTAAAATTTCGCCTTTTTCCAACAGTTGCAGCGTCGTCGGGGTCTGGTGTTGCGGATGATATGCAAGTAATCTAATTTGACCCGAAAAGACAATAATAATCTCCCCTGGCATCTGCTCCCGCATCAGCACCGTCTGTCCCATCCGATAGCGATTAAACTCCGATTTATCGGCTAAATCTGCCAATTCTGCCTTTGATAACTGAGCGAACGGCAAGAGACTAGCAAAAAAGTCGTGGATTTTAGTACGGGTAGAATTCATTAGTACACGATCGCGTCGGAGCAATTTAACTTAATGATAATTATTTAAATTTATTAAATACAATCGATCGCCTGCAATATCAATATATTTACTGAGATAAATCTAGCATATACGAGTTCGACTTATCTGATATGGCAGGCTATCTTCGATCGGGTAAATCTGTTGGATCTTAATCTCACTGCTTAGAGATCGTTCTAGTTCTCTCCCAGCCTTAAATTAATAGCGCGAGGTAATCGATCGGAAATCTGGAATCTCATGCGTTCTCCGCCGATTTCAACATTGCTAACCATTAAGTTACATTCAGCATATATTTGAAGCATAAGCTTGCTAGTTACTTTAGTGAGCTAAGATCGGCAATTATGCTGATTTCAACTAATTAGGTATTACTAGTTATTCTCAACAATGATACTCTCGATTGTAGTTGTTTAAACCAATAAAGACAGGTAGAGCTGAAGAAGTTAGAAGTCTAGTGCTAATAGTTTTTAACACTGAGATTATCGATACTCGACAGCAACTACCCACAAACAAATACTATATATTTCCATTCTCCCATGAAAAAGCTCATTCCTTCGATCGCTGTAGCTGGACTATCAGCAATTAGTTTTGCTGGTAGCGCGTTTGCTGTACCTGTAGTCACCGCTGGTACCGTGCCAACTGAATGTGCAATTCTCAATGTAGAACCTGGTGTTCTGAAGTTTGAAACTCAATTAATCATTTCCGATCGGTAGTGAAGAGAATGGCGAACATGAAATTGGGGCGGCATATCAAACCAATACTTCCCAGAAAACGACCACCTTTGCCACTTTAAGCTGGAAATATCGATTGCCAGCCCGGAATAGCAGTGGGCGTTCGTTGTGGCAAAGTGAACTCGGCTGTGGCAAGAGTTTATTTGGGAGTGGAATTATTGCAGGTATCGATTATAGTATCGCCCCCGGTTGGCAAGTGCGCGGACGCTATCGCGGCGCATCAGAATCTACTAGCGGTAGCGATTTTGCCCTAGAGTTGACAACAACTCTCCAAACTTCAGGAGGAATAAAAGGGACAGATCGATCGAAGATTTAGTTACCTTAGGGCGAGTAAATATCGTTCCATTTTTCGATCGGAATGGCAATGGTCGTCAAGATGCAGGCGAAGAAGGCTATTTCGAGCCGCTTTTAATAGAAATCAATCGCAAATCATTAAGAAATTTTCAGGCTCAGACAAATGGCTTAATTTCAACGCTCCAACTCACTCCCGGTAGCTATCGTCTCGATCTCAATCCGGCTGGATACCCAATTAGTTATCGAAGTAAATCGAGTGCCTTGCAAATCGACGTAGTTGGCGGGACGACTACTGAAATTCCCGTCCCACTGATTCCGGCTTATGCAATCACCGGAGTAGTCAAAAATAGTGCTGGCGAACCCATCATCGGTGGACGTGTCGAAGCAGTTTCGATCGTCAATGGTAAAAAATATACCTCAGTTACCAATGATGGTGGGGTCTATTACTTGGAAGGATTAGAACAGGGTGAATATCGGATTAGTGTGAGTGGATTTGCAACAAAGATTGCTGATTGCCAATTTGCTTGCGACGAACGAGTCCGAATTACCCCTGCAACCGCTCCTGTGGGGGAAATTAATCTCATCGTGCCGCAACCAGCAACTACTCCAGCTAAATCTAATACCAGCTTTCGCTATCGCCCAAATCTACTTATGTCCAATTCGCAAATTTTTCACTCAGGCAGTCTCAATATGTTCGCATCCATTATTCATAACTTCTAGCAACTATCGATCGCACTTCGATCGCCAAGCGTGGGCTGTATCCAATTGGGCGATCGCTTTGCATTGTGATTTAAGTAACATAATATACCTGACAGTCTAGCTAATCCAGTCAATTTAGAGCCTAATAATTTCATTAAAATATAAGCATTAAATAGAACTATTTTCAATAAATAAGGTCTAGTATAAACTTAAATTGCGATCTCTAGTGCTTATGGAAACACATAAACCATTAACTGAAACATCACCCGATCGAGAATTTCCCAAACAACTCGATCTCGCTCAAGTCTGTATTTATAGATCGAGCATCCTTTCAGCAGGTGTATTTTTGTTCTTGCCATTTTTTAACCTCCTTCATCCTAGCCCTTGGCAACGATAGATCGTGAATAATTTACCTCAAAAACTCAGTGACAATTTAGCAAGCTCGATTCTCCTAAGGAGCGGGCTTTCCGCCAACGATCCAGAACAGAAAATTGTTAAACCGCAAAGAAATTCTGCCCAAGAGCTGCATAAATATGTATTGGGATTAATCGGTGTATTCGTGCTAATAGTAATTAGCTATCCGATCGCGATGAACCAAGTCGCTCAAAAAGAGAAATTCGCACCATCTAAATCTCATCTAAAATCTTTAACATTAGAGTACAAGCAGATCGAACCCCAGTCAGAAAATTCAATTGCGATAACAGATCCAGCGCAGACTCCAGATCTGATTGCCAATGCGCCAGCAGATACCCTGACAAAAACGTCATTAGTGCCAGTGAAGACAAGCAGATCGAGGTTTGGAAGGCACATACGGGCGCGGTAGTACGATCGACCTCCGGACATCCAGATCCAGTGATGTCGCTTGCTGCTTCTCCGATTTAATCTCGATCGGGCAAATCGTTGGCGTAGCCTCTCTGTAAAGAGAATCGCTAATTTGGAGCAAATGCTGTAAATATCTATTACGCTAATTATGCTGCGATCGTAGATAATTTATAATTAAATTAGTCAAAAGCTTAGACAACTAAATAAATCCTAACGCAGGGGTCAAGTTATGCAAATTGCCACCATGCTCGACAGTTTCATCGGCTACTTTGCCGCAGCAGCAGCCAGAATCTTTGGAATCGATCGCAGCCAATATCCCAAAACTGGCGGTCAACCTTTTGAAGGTGAAATTTCCAAAAAGCACCGCAAATAAAGCAATTTAAAGCGAGATTAAACAGAATATTTTTACTCGATCGAACTAAAATTAAACCCATTTCGGTAAATCCGATCGTTCAGCCTCACTAAAAGCTACTACGACTTATAGTAGCTTTTAGTGAGGCTGGATGTTTTAAGTAGATGAAAAAGGTTCCAATAAAGCCGAAAGACCTTACTGAAACCTTTTTATCAGGAAATCAATTAGGATCGCTATATGTCGGAAAATCGCCTCATGCGGCGAAATATCATTTAATCGCACAATGGCAAAGCCTTTTAAATGGACTTACAAAGGTAAGCCATTGTGTAATTAAAATGCGGCTTTATTTATGCCGCCTAGTATTAGATAGCTTCATTGTTGAGTAAGGATTAATTTCTGACTCTATTTTGACTCATTTCGATCGTCACATATTAGTTCATTTATCCTAGCAAAGTTGACGTGCTCCCAGTCACCTCGCCCTAAAATGGTGAAATAAATGGCAATTACTTGGACAAATAATGGCATTCATTCCAACGAATTTACAGTGCAAACTTGAGAGCGATAAGCGTCTGAACTATGATTTGTCGGATTAGTAGATGGACTAAGACGATTGGATCGTAGAGAATCAAAGTCCATCATTCAATCATAGCTCAGACAATATTGACGTATACAGCTTGCTGTTTAGATCGATCGACATTACTTTACTAAATGAATATACTGTGGTCGATCGCCGTATAAAAGCATAAAATATCACGTAGTGAATATAGACAGACAATCGGGTACGATCGGTGACAGTGAATAGCTGTGTACATTTTAAAGTTATTATCTGTTCGTTGCAAATATAGAGCATCTTCAAATGACATCAAATTATAGTCGTCGTAACTTTTTGCAGCAAATCACGATCGTAACTACCAGCTTTTTAATTAAAGATTCGATCTTCGCTCTGCCTGCTAGTGCCAATGAAAGTAATGAAGTTGCCGAAAAATATCTAGTTTCGATACCTTTCTTAATGGCAAGAGAAGGAGGAGAGCGAGATTTAATATTGTACTCAGGTATTCCCTTTTCTCTAAAAATACCTGAAAGAATTCAAGACAATACAAAAATTGAGCAGAATGGAATTGAATTTACGCTTCGCACCTTGTATGATACTAGCTCAAGAATAGCAGCGAAGATTTATGATGAAATTGACAAGACTCAATTTATATCTACATCAAGTAAAAGCAAATGTAAATTCGTATACGAACAAATTGAAGATTGTGAAATTGTCAAGGATATACCAAAACTAGAACTACTTGATTATCTAGTTTTAACATCTTTCAACCTCAGTCCAGATCTTCGTCAACGCTATAAAATTGCGACTCTCCCCATACTAGCGGGAGAGCCAGCTTTGAAAGCTTTCTTCCAATCTCTGATAAAACTTTTAC
>NZ_JANYJC010000282.1 GCF_025361915.1 Chamaesiphon sp. GL140_3_metabinner_50 | reverse complement strand
AACAGCCGTAACGCACCAATGTCGATACCAACGGATTTTATTTAGGATTGCTATAGATGCTGGATTTACAGATAAGTTTAAGGTGTGAGGATATTTTAGTAGGAATTACTCTCGATCTAAATGGATCTTTGCGATCGGTATGTAGATACTGAGCGATAGTATGGGAACAATACATAGGAAGTGTACAGTTCCACCACAATGCTCCCTACCACTGCGGAAGTAATCCGTCTGTTTGTGATTCCCATTTTAGGGATGATGTTGATGTTCGTCGTTCAACCACTGCTATTTTCAGGACAATGGTTGCGGTTAACAGATGTAAAGGTTCAGAGCTGGCTGAATAATCATTATATGCCGATGGCTGCCATCGTGCTGGCATCGTCGCTACTCGCCGTTGTTACGTGGGTAGCGTGGAATATTAAGTCGCCACACAAAACACCCGAAGCAGGAGCGCAGCGTGTCGGTTCGTGGTGGTTTATTTCGGTGATTCCCATTGTCGGAACTGTAATTGCGATCGTGTTATCTCGTCAAAGTATTTTAGCTCCAAAAAGTAGTGGTGATGCAATTTTACCGTTAATTATTCTGTTTGCGATCGATATTATTGTGATCTACTGGTTGACTACAGCTACAAGTACACCAGGCCCCGCACGACGTTTACCTCCGGGCGCAAATTTATTTAAGCGTTAAAAGATTCACTATGAGCAACAAATTATATATTATCGCAATTGGTGGATCTGGTGCCAAATGTGTCGAATCGATCGTCCAGATTGCCGCAACGGGTTTGTATACAAAAGAAGAGATTGAGGTCTTATTTGTCGATCCCGATGAGAATAATGGTAACGTCGATCGCGCGCGCAAAACGCTAAGTACCTATCAAGAATGTCAGCAATTAGTAACAGGTGGCAGCACCGAACAACAAATTGAGTGGATGTCTACACCGATTAAATCTTACGATTTATGGTCGCCATTTCAGGGTAAACTTGGCGGACGAGAATTAGCGAGTTATTTTAATTACGGCACAATGGATGCTGGTTTAGCTAATTTATTAGAAGTTCTCTATACTCCCGACGAGCGCAATCAGCAATTAGATGAAGGCTTTCGCGGTCGTCCGGCGATTGGTGCTGCTGTAATGAGTCAGATCGACCTCAAACGGCTGGAAATAGAGCCTTGGGGAAGTTTCATTCAAAGTATTAATAATGCTGTTGGTGCCCAAGGTAAGCAGGCTCGCGTGCTATTATGTGGCTCGATCTTTGGTGGAACTGGGGCATCGGGTATTCCCACAATTGCGCGGTTATTACGTAATAAATTAGAACAGCAAAATATTGCCGATCGAGTTAAATTAGGCGGTTTATTCCTTCTACCTTATTTTAGCTTTACAGTGCCACCTGGAGCAGAAACAAATGGATTATATGCAGCATCCGACCAGTTTTTGCTTAATACTGAATCGGCATTGCGCTACTATGTGACTCAGGCAAGTCAGTTATTTGATACCGTCTATCTGTTAGGCAATGAGAACACCTCAGAAGTAGAATTTAGCGTCGGGAATACCACTCAAAAAAATCGCCCGCACTTTGTCGAATTATATGCGGCTCTAGCTGTGCGCGATTTTCTAATCGAAGATCGAGATGATGCGTTAATGTCAATTACTCGCGACAAAGTGGGTGAGATTAAATGGAGCGATCTACCCGATGATTTTAATGTCAAAAAATTGATGACGAATGCTGCTCGACTCGCATATCTATGGACGAGCGATATTGAAAAAACAGCAAAGTATACGCTCGATAATGGCTTTAAAGTTGCCTGTAGAGATGAGCCTTGGTTGGATAAATACTACGATCTCCAAGCAGATAGTCAAGATCGCTTCGATTTGCCACATCAGCAAAAAGGCATCGAAATATTAAGCAGTTGGAGCCGGAGCTATTTACTCTGGCTTCAGGAATTACACTTCGATAAGATCGACAGGTTGCAGTTATTTAATACGCAAATTTTCGGCGATCTTAATGGTAATATTCAATTTCACAAGTTGCAGGAATTACTGCTGGGAGATACTCGCGAACAGCGGACTAAGCAAGACAAGGATGATATTGTCCGCATTAAAGATCGCTTGCGTCGTCATGAGGTGAAAAGTGTTCAAGGTATCAATCGCGGTACGGTTGGTTTGGCAAAATCTCTGTATCTAAATTCTCAGTTTAATTGATTCGATCGATCTAATTTGTTGGCTGGGTGGGTATTTAAAAACTTTGTGTTAGTGGGTGGCGGAGATCTACCCACCCCGCCTACGGCACCCCTCCGAGGAGGGGATTTTCCACCCAGTGTTCGCAGTAAGTTTAGTCCGCGTAGGCGGACGTTACGCATCACAAGCGGCGGTTTCAACCGCTGATTAACCAATTAACTTAAATCTAAAACTTATATGACAGTATTTGTTCTTCCCAAACTTAAAGATGCAGATTTACCAGCACCGAATAAAACTGGCAAATGGGAGCGATACGATAAGACTAAATTTGAAAGTGTTGCCAAAAGCTTAGATTATAAAGCACCAGGGGATAATAAAAAAATTAACTCGGTGCCGGATATGTGGGCGTTGCCCATGACATTAGATCTGCCATTATATAATACTCGTCACCCGCTACGGGAAGCTGCGATCGCGCAATGGCAAGGCATGTTAGCGGCGATTGCGTTGTCTAAAGTGCGTGGTTTTCAGCTCAAAGCTGAATTAATCGATCTCAATAAGCTCAAAGATAATTATCCCTTTGCAGCGGCGTTACATCAGCTCTTACCCAACTCTGGAAAGACTTTACATCAGCTCCCAAATAAACATCCCTGGGAAGAACTATATGTATGGAGTTGGAGAAATCAAGCTGTTGGGATTACTAGCCCGACGACGATTATTGCACCTGCGGCGGAAGCAAATTGGGACGGTTTGCCCTGGTGGAATCCTGAATTCAAACGCTTGGAAGCTCCCCATCGTCATTTAAATCCTGACGATAAACCATTACTCAGAGAATGGTTGAATAACTTATGGACAGAAGTTACCAATCCTATTTATCAAGGAGATAGTTATGCGATCGAAACCATCGCCAATCTATTAAAAGAATATAGTAAAACACTTACAGGCGAAACCGATCGATCGGATATTTTAGATCTCGATTCGCCCAATCACTTTGGCGTAGCCATCAATCGGGGCGTATTTAATGGACTAAATTATCCAATTAAAGGAAAAACAATCGATCTCAGCGCATCTCCCGTGCGAGTAATTCCGTCTGAAAATAAATTAGATAAAAAACCGCTGCTCTTAATCGATACCTACCTCGCCGAACATTGGGGCGTACCGAAACAAAATATCTGTATCTATGCCGACAAAACCCTCGAATCGCTAAATATCGATGACTTGCGATCGGGTAAAATGACTGACTGGGATAATAATATCAACTGGATTGAACCCAGTCAAATATTACTCCCAGATTTACATTTCATGGATGTCGAAAATGCCCTTCCTGGAGCATTCGCACCAACTACCAGCCAACCGTTACTATTCAATAAACAGAAGATTACGCCCTTATTACCCATCAACCGCATTTTATTAGATTACTTCACACCAGAAGATCTGATGAGACGATTAAAATTTGAGCCAGGAGATAGTAATAATACCGTCCGCGTCAAACTAAATCTGCCTCTGGTTGGCATGAATCCGACTAGCTCTCGTCCGAGTGAGTATCAAATCGTCAGAGAATATATCCTCGACGAGCGATATTTAATCAAAGAAATTCCTGTATTAGAAATCTATCCGCACTTCAAGATTGCAGGTGGTGGTTGGCATGAATATTATGCTTTCTATCACGATCCTAGTCGCGATAATAGTGCCTTCCAAGTCGCCTTTGATGATGCCCGCGACCCTCATGTATTTGAAGATGGTGGTAAGTACTTAACGACCAGATTAGAGGAGTTTCCGACGCATATTAACTGCCTGTATAAAGGTCACAATATCGGTGCGATCGTCATACCGACACCTGCATCGATTACCTTGACAGATACCTGGAAAGTAGGTGTAGATTTTGGAACATCTTTTACCAATGTTTATGTCAATCGGCATGGTAAGAATGAGTCATTACAATTAGATTCGCTTCATCTGAAAATTACTGATGCTGATGAAGAAACTCGCAACCCGGCTTTATTTGAATACTTTATTCCTGAAAATTTTGTTCCTCTTAATAAACCCCTACCATTATCGACGATCTTAACTCAGCGCGGACAAACACGGAATGATAAAAAGCGACCGATTTATGATGGACGAATTTATATACCCGATACTGGTTCTGGCTTCCGTCCCGATTCTAAATGGATGAAAACAGATATTAAATGGAAAGACAAAGATTTAAGCCAGCTATTTCTTCAGCATTTAGCTCTAATTATTAGTGCTTTAGCGGCTAAAGATGGTGCGAATAAAATTGAATGGTCGATCTCTTACCCTTCGGCTTTTTCTAAAGGTGAAACTCGTAAATATGTCAAAACTTGGGAAGATTTAATCGGTGAATTAGGTAAGCAAATGTCGATCGAACATATTGCTCCCAAGCAAGGCGAGACATCCTTCCGGACTGAGAGTTTAGCCATCGCTCAATATTTTGCAGATAAGGAAGATTGCAATCTAATTGGCAGTGCCTGTATCGATCTCGGTGGCGG
>NZ_JANYJC010000267.1 GCF_025361915.1 Chamaesiphon sp. GL140_3_metabinner_50 | reverse complement strand
ACTTCGACTTCGCTCAGTGCGAGTAGCACTACCAACTATCCAGTCGCCCAACTTAGTAATGCGAACCCCAAGGATGACGATCTAGTATTTGCAGGTGGCTTTCCTGGGCGCGATCGCATCAATAGCCCACTGTGGCAATGGCAGCTCAATCCTGGCTCGATTTATGACAAGGATCGAGGTAAATTTCGCACGCAAAATCTCGATTCTTTTGATAATGGGTACGATCTGATTTATACGAGTATTACTTATGGAGGGATGAGTGGTGGGCCATTATTCGATACCGAGGGTAGAGTAATCGGTTTACATGGCAAAGCAGAAGGGGATGAGAATAAAAAATTAACTTCGGGTAATAGTCTGGGAATATCGATTAAGTCGTTTATTGCAATAGCGACTCAGTTAAAAGTTAGTCCATCCAGTCTGAAAATCGGTCAAAATTTGCCAGCCGAATTAACCCCGATCGATCTAGCAACAGTTAACGCTGTGCGGAATAGTCTGGCAAAACCAGCCGATCGCCAGGATGGAAGACAGTGGCATGAATACGGCAATCAGCTAACGCGTACCAAGCAATATTCAGCCGCGATCGCTGCCTTCGATCGAGCGATCGAGATCGAGCCACAAACATATAAACTGTATGGAAATTATGGTAAGGCAAGGGCTTTTGCGGGTTTAAAGAACTACCAGGAGGCAGTCTCTACAATTTCAACAGCAATTGCTAATATCCCCAGATCGCAAGAGCGCGATTATTACTATTTTTGGGCATATAAAAGCGCGTATCTCGAACAAATAGATAAACATAACGAGGCATTTCAGGCAAACGAGCGGGCGATCGAATTTAGACGGGACGATCGGTTGTTATTTAGTACACGAGCAACATTATTGGGCAGTCAGCAAAAGTATCAGCAATCCATTGCTGCTTTTGACAAACTAATTATTCAGCAACATGAAGATTATCTTTATTACAAACGCGGCTACTCAAAATATAGGGCGGGAGATTTAAAAGGAGCATTATTAGATTATAATACGGCGATCGCGCTCAATCCTGGCTTGTCGATGGCTTATTTTTTTAGAGCAGGAACTAAAGAAGAGCTAGGCGATTTAGGTGGAGCTATTGCTGATTTTGGGATGGCAATCTCACTCGATCGCAAACCAATATCTGCTTATCATAATCGAGGAATTATTAAAGCTACGCGATTTAATGATTATCGGGGTGCAATTAGCGATTTAAATCGAGCGATCGCACTCGCGCCTCAAGATAGCTCTCATTATCATTCCCGCGCGGTAATCAAAAGCTCATCAGGAGATTTTCAAGGCGCGATTGCCGATGAGACTCTAGCGATCGCTCTCGATCCAAAAGTTATCGAATACTACTGCAACCGAGGAAATTATAAAGATATATCAGGCGATTCAGTAGGTGCGGCTACCGACTATCGATCGGTACTGAAGCTCGACGATCTGGCAAGCAATCTCGATGCTGCCAATCCTAAAGATTTTAGTTATTATGCTTGTCGAGGTAACGCCAAGCGTGGATTGGGAGATTTGAAAAATGCGATCCTAGACTACGATCGCGCGCTCGATTCCGTGAGTAAAATGCTAAATATACCGAACAAGAATGCTACTGTTAGTATTAGTATTTACAAAACTAGAGGTATTATCAAAGACCAGCTCGGAGATTTTCATGATGCGATCTCAGACTACGATCGAGCGATCTCGATCGCTCCTAAAGATAGCGGACATTATACTTTACGCGGTTCGGCTAAAGCTAGCCTTAAAGACTTTACAGGTGCCATCTCTGATTATAATATCGCCATCAGTCTCGCGCCCAAACAGAGCATGTCTTATAGCTTGCGTGGCGCGTCCAAAGCTAGACTCAAGAATTTTATCGGTGCAATTTCTGATTATAATATCGCCATCAGTCTCGCACCGAAAGAGAGTATCTCTTATAGTCGGCGAGGTGAGGCAAAATCTCAGATCGGAGATATTAAAGGTGCGGTCGCCGACCAAGATCTAGCAATTAACCTCGAACCTAAAAATACTAAGTATCAGCTCATTCGATCGACTACTAAATTTAAGTCAGGAGATTTCAATGGGGCAATTGCTGACTGCGATATGATAATTAACATCGAGCCGAAAAACACTTTAGCTTATCTAATTAAAGGAAATTCTCAGTCTAAGCTCGGAGATCTAAAAGGTGCGGTGATGAATTACGATCGGGCACTGGCGATCGATCCTAAAAACGATATCGCTCGCGCGATTCGAGGTATTACTAAATTTCAGTTAGGAGATTATCAAGATGCAATTATCGATTTCGATCGGACGCTTGCTGTCAATCCTCAAGATCGTAATACTTATAACCTCCGAGCGAATGCTAAATCTCAACTAGGAAATTATTCAGGTGCGGTTGGCGATCTCGATCGGGCGATTGCGAGCGATCCCAAAAATGATAATTATTATACCGATCGAGGTTGGTTTAGATTCCTGATAAACGATCTCGAAGGTGCGCTCGCCGATTGGGAACGGGCACTAGCATTAAAGCCTAGTGCTAGTGCCTACAATAATCGCGGATTTTATCGAGTAGTAATGGGTAACGATCGGGCGGGATTAGTCGATCTCGAACAGGCGATCGTGCTGAATCCTAAATTAGCAGATAGTTATGCAATTCGAGGATTTATTCGAGACAGCATGGGGAATAAAACAGGCGCAATATCTGATTATCAGCAAGCCTTGAAACTCAATCCCAAAATAGTAACTGAATGGCAAAAGGATGCTAAACAGTTACAAAAGTCTAATAATCTAGCGGCTTACCAGAAGTATCAGCAGATCGTCCGAGCATTAACCGCTCAACAGTAATTTCCGAACACAGAAAGTGACGATCGCCAGACACAAATCGATCGATGCTTTGTAACAAGAATTATTTGTATTAAAAGTTTCGGAGACAACAGTTTATGCAAATAACCCCTCAATCGAGCATTTCAATCGCATTTCGATTGAGTAGTCAATTTCAATCGATAGCATAGTATTCTTCTGGGGCGGCGAAATAGCTAATATCAATATCAGACTTAGGATGCTGAGTTTTCCACCACTCAACGTAATGAAGATTGGTACAGAAGCCAAGAACTTCAGATTTCAATTCTAGAGCGATCCCGCTTTCTGTGATACGATCGCACGTTATACAAGTGCAAGAAACTGAAACGTCTGGCTCGATCG
>NZ_JANYJC010000251.1 GCF_025361915.1 Chamaesiphon sp. GL140_3_metabinner_50 | reverse complement strand
GAGCGGGGAGCGGGGAGCGGGGAGCGGGGAGCGGGGAGTAAGGAGTAATTTGGATTAAAAATCCCCCCGTCCCCCCGTCCCCCCATCTCCCAACTCCCATCTCCGAACTTAGCGAATTAGTTCCTCACCCCTGTTAAAATTAAATAAACTGTTAAAGTTTTTACAAAAAACTTAATTTTAGGAGAACTGTGGTAACCATGAGCCAAAAATCCCTGGTAATTTCCCCGTCGATCCTTTCGGCAGACTTTAGCCGCTTAGGTGAAGAAATTCGGGCTGTGGATGCTGCTGGAGCCGATTGGATTCACGTTGATGTCATGGATGGACGGTTCGTACCAAATATTACTATCGGCCCCATGATTGTGGAAGCCGTTCGTCCCCACACCAAAAAGATTATCGATGTCCACTTGATGATCGTGGAACCAGAAAAGTACGTGGCTGATTTTGCCAAAGCTGGTGCTGATATTATTTCTGTCCATGCTGAGTACAATGCTTCCGCTCACCTGCACCGTACCTTGGGACAAATTAAAGAACTTGGCAAACAAGCTGGTGTCGTCCTCAATCCCGGTTCGCCGCTAGAACTAATCGAATACGTCCTCGACTTATGCGATTTAGTTTTAATTATGAGCGTTAACCCTGGTTTTGGCGGTCAAAGCTTTATCCCTAGTGCGGTCACCAAAGTTGCTAAATTGCGTCAAATATGCAACGAACGCGGTTTAGATCCTTGGATCGAAGTCGATGGCGGTCTCAAGCCAAATAATAGCTGGCAAGTCATCGAAGCTGGTGCAAATGCGATCGTCGCTGGTTCGGCAGTATTTAATGCTCCTGACTATGCCGAAGCAATTAAAGGCGTTCGCAATAGCAAGCGTCCGGAACTAGTAACTGCCTAATAACCCAAGTTGCGAGTCTATGGGTTTTTAGTGAGATGGGTGTTAGGTTTTAGGTATAGCTATTAGTAGCCAGTAGGGTGGGCAGTGCCTACCAGCTAGGCTTGAGGTCGTTATCTCCTAAATCCTAGATCTTATTGCCTTAAAAAAGACTGCTGAGAGTAAATCTCTTAGCAGTCTTTTGTGTCGATTAGAAATATTAAATATCTATGAATCAGAACCAGTATCGCGACTATTGGTTTGAATAAAGAGAATAATCAGGAAAATTGTTGGCACTAGGACGAATAACAGGCTGGCGACAAAACCTAAATCGTTAGTTTGCATTAGCGTAATTCCTATAAAGTATTATTATTGCTTACCTGTACTAGAATATCATTTTCAGAGAAGGTCTAGGCAGTAGGGTAAAGATTTAACATCCTGCGCTCGATCGCTACATCCAGCCAGAGAGGAGTAGATATATCCTCGCTAGCGATCTGGAGCCGAAACTAAGGCTTAGTATTTACGCACACTGGGCCATTGACGATGGTTTGACACGCAAGGCGATAGTTATCGGGTTTTTTTGCCAATTTACGGTTCTCAAAATCCGTACGCGGCGAGAGATTTTCCATCCCTTCAACGATCTCCACGCCACACATCCCACATTGACCGTAGCCACCACAGTTCATCAGCTTCCCTTTGAAGGTGTAGATATCAATTTGGTTTTGCACCGCCTTCTCGCGCAGATTTGACCCCTGTGCGACGATAATTTCCTTGTTCTCTTTGATAAATTTAATCGCACTCATCTCATATACCCCTAAAAATAATTTATGCCCTATTAAGGATTATTAAGATATTTGACAGTTTTGCCAAGGGGGTAGATTAGGTATTAGGTTTTAGGTGTTAGGAGTTGAAGAGAGGATATGAGTCAGGATCGAATTATCGACTGCTTTGCCTAATACCTAATACCTAAAGCCTAATACCTAAAGCCTAATACCCATCTCCCATCTCCTTACTCCGCTAACAAGGTCGCCGTCCGGAGATTAGACAAAGAGCGATTATAGTTGATAATTGCAGAGATGCGATTACCACGAGCGCGGGCGAGTTCGGTTTGGGCTTGAATGACATCGGTTTGAGTGCCGACCCCTGCTTGAAAGCGCAGCCGAGCTAGTTTGAGGCTTTCTTCGGCTTGCTGGAGTGCTTGGGTAGCGGTGCCGATGTTTTTTTGATTGGAGCCGAGGCTATAGAAGGCTTGCTCGACTTCAAACCGAATTTGATTGCGGTTGGTAGTAAACTGATTTTCAAAAATAGTTTGGCTGATTTGCTCGCGGTCGGCACCCGCTCTGGCGGAGCCACCATCGAAGAAGTTCCAGCTTAATTGTGCGCCAAGGCTGTAGTTGTCTTGGGCGGCAACAGAGCTGCTCAGGCTCTTGCCCAGAGTATAGTTAGCAAATAGATTAACCTGTGGCGAGTCAGCCGATGCGGCAATGATGCCTTGTTGTTCGCTGATGCTGCGGAGCACGAGTTGTTGCTGGAGTTCGGGGCGATTTTTTAACGCGGTGACGATGCTATCTTCTAGCGAGTAGCCCCAGCTACCTAATTCTTTGACCGGATCGGCGGCTCTAAATTCGGTGTTGCTATCGACAACCAAAATTTGGGCGATGCGTTTGCGAGCTGTCTGTTGTTGACCTTGAGCGTTGGTCAGATCTTGATTGGCGGTAGCCAGTTGAACTTGAGCGCGGAGGATGTCAAATCTAGTGCCGACACCAGCTCGCTCTTGAAGTTGAGCGTCGCTCAAACTGCGGGTGGCATCTCGCACGGCGGCTTGGTTGATGATGACTAACGAATCGGCAGATTGGAGATCGTAATAGGCACTATTGACTTGACCGCGTACGAGTTGCTCGATTCTGACCAAGTCGAGTCTGTCGAATCTGACTTGTTCTTCGGCGGCGCGAACTTGACTCTGATTGCGACCCGCACTGAGGATGTTGTAATTAGCTTGCAGCGTCCCGCTGGCATCGGTGCTATTGGAGTTGCCAAATTGAGGCTGGTTGCCAATAATTAGCGGCGAACCCTGATTTTGGAGGGTGCCTCTCAATCCAACTGTAATGGCTTGAGCGGCTTGAGCTTGGCGAATTCCGGTTTGCGATCGATCGACTGTTAAACGTGCGGCTTGAATTTGACGGTTGTTGCGAAGAGCCAGATCGAGTGCTTGTTGCAGGGTAATCGATTGGTTGCCTGTAATCTGTACTTCAGCCCCGGTTTTGGGCAGGTTGAGATTGTTGGGCAGCTTAATATCGGAGTACGATGCTGGGGTGGTGGTCTTTTGGGCGAGGTGCGTGGGTGGATTGAGGTTGGCTCGGTTGTTGGTAGCTAATTCTAGACTGTAACGGATGCCAACTAAATCTAGAGTATTGGCTCGGACGGGGGCAATTTGTCCCAAACTACCTACACTCACTGCAATAATCGCCCAAATCGCTTGTAATCTGATGACACGTTGCTGCTGGCTGTGAGTGTACCTAATCTGTAAGTTGGCGGTTCGACTCAGTTTTCGGTAAGCGGCAATGCGGGTATCGAGTAGATGGATGAATTCGATCGAGGTTAGCATATTTGATTTGTTGATAAAATTGCTAGAAGAGAGGGGATGCGATCGGGCGATCTCATCGCCCCAGATATCAGCTATTAATCCCAGATCTATTTTCCCCTAGTTTCTCCAGAAAATCTGGAATCCCACTGACAGGAATGAGGGGAACTTGTAATTTTTGGGCTAATTCGCCGAGTGTAACATCATCGAGAAATTTATCTTCGTCGTGTTTGAGCATGACGCTAGGAATCAGGATGCGATCGCCTAAATCTCGCCCTGGCAGCTCGGCAAGTAAATCTTGCCCGGTGACTAGCCCGGTAACTGTCATCTGTTGCCCCCAATATTGACTGGCAATGGCGACTAAGTTAACCTGTAGACCTGGTACTTGGTTTAACTGGTTAACGATGGGCTGGAAGGCATTCTCGACGGCATTGCCGACGACCCAGGTACAGGTGTGAGGGGGATTTAGTTCGGTAATCTCCCATTCGGCAATTTCTTGGGCAAATTCATCCAAGAAGCGACGAATCGAACCGACACCGTTGCCGAGTTGGGGATAATCTTCATAATAATCGCTGGGGGGTAGCTCTATGCCAGCAATTAGATACCATTCATCGGCTAACCAGACGAAGGTAGAACCAAATTTTTCTTTAAATTCTTGTTGCAAGCTCTCGACTTGGGCGATAACAACTCTGGCGACTTCCGGCGTGACGGGCGAAAGTTCGGTCAGGTTGGGACGAAACCGCGTCAAGCCGACGGGAACGACG
Source organism: Chamaesiphon sp. GL140_3_metabinner_50 (assembly GCF_025361915.1). GTDB lineage: Bacteria > Cyanobacteriota > Cyanobacteriia > Cyanobacteriales > Chamaesiphonaceae > Chamaesiphon. The sequence continues at coordinate 28,721 of NZ_JANYJC010000251.1, read as the reverse complement.
GCGACAGAAGCCACGGCAGGAGTATCGCCATGATGGAAGCTGGCTAAATCGCGGATGGTACGTTCCAGATGCGCGCCGTCGTTAATCCCCGGACATAATACTACCTGAGCGTGAATTTCCAGGCGGTGAGACTCAAACCATTTCAGTTGGTTCATAATCTCGCCCGCACGGGCATTTTTCAGCAGTTGCGATCGAATTTCTGGCTCGGTAGCATGAACGGAAACATACAGGGGCGAAAGCCGCATCTGGGCGATCCGATCCCATTCTTTGGTGCTGAGATTGGTCAGCGTTAAGTAGCTACCATATAAGAAGCTCAACCGATAATCATCATCTTTAAAGTATAAAGATTCGCGTTTTCCGGGAGGTTGTTGGTCGATAAAACAAAAGGGGCACTTATTATTACACTGAATCAACCCATCGAATAAAGCCGACTCGAATTCTAGTCCCAAATCTTCGTCATAATCCTTCTCGATCTCGATCTGGTGCGCTTTTCCCTTAGCATCTAATACTTCTAAATCCAGCAATTCATCCGCACATAAGAACTGATAATCGATCAGATCGCGCGGCTTTTGACCGTTAACTTTAACCAATCGATCGCCAGGAGTAAATCCAATTTCTGCCGCGATCGAATCGGGAATAATTCCGGTAATCATCGCCGGACGAATTGCATTTTCACTCATGAGGGGGAGAGGGGAGTAAGAAGTAAGGAGTAAGGAGTAAGAAGTAAGAAGTGTAATTATTGAAAGCCTGGAACGCAGTTCCAAAGCCTGAAGCCTAACACCTAACACCTAACACCTAAAGCCTAACGCCTAAAGCCGCGTCCAGATGGAGTATTCTGGTTGGGTTTTGGTGGGGCGACGATTTTAACTAGGACTTGGGTACCAACAATTTTAGCAGGATAGGCGGTTAAAGGCTTGGTTGCGGGGCCGTTGATGACTTCGCCGTTGGCTTCAAAGTTGGAGCTATGACAGGGACATGTATATTTTTTCTCCTCAGCTACCCATTTTACATCACAACCTTGATGGGTACATTTAGGATTGACAGCAATTAACTTTTGAAGATTATAAGGATTTCTTAAAACTGCAACTTCTTTAGTCTGGAGATAGCCATTTTTTTCGAGATCGGCAACGGTACCAATGACTGTAAAACCTGGATCTATTTTACTCGCATCTGGTTTAGCCGGATCTCGATCGGTAGTAGTTTGAGCTATCGATTTATTGGGAGTGCAGATTGCTAAAACTATGGGAAAGCAGCTAGTCAGCCAACCAATACTAAAACACCTAAGGAATGAGCGACGTTTCATCATTATTAAGGATCGATCGAATACTTCAATTTTAACTAATTTTTGTTCGCATCCATATTTAAGTTGCCTTGACTAAATTTGGTGCTGGTGCTAGTTTGCCATCTTCCATATACACGATCGAATCGGCGATATCTAAAATCCGATTGTCGTGAGTTACGAGTAAAATCGTACAGCCTTGTTCTTTAGCCAATTTTTGCATTAAATTTACCACATCGCGCCCCGATCGTTTATCTAATGCGGCTGTCGGTTCGTCTGCTAGCAGAATTTTAGGCTGGCTCACGAGTGCCCTCGCGATCGCCACTCGTTGTTTTTGCCCGCCGGATAAGTTGTCTGGATAGTAATTTACCCGATCGCCTAGTCCTACTAATTCTAACATTTTAATCGATCGATCGGTCATTTCTCGGACAGAATATTTAGCATGTAATTCTAAGCCCATTTTAACATTTTGTAATGCAGTTAAGCTCTCATGTAAATTATGGGCTTGAAAGATATAGCCATGATGCCGACGGGCGAGTGTCAATTGTTTTGCCGAAGCCCCACACATTTCCGTTCCCAGCACTTTCAAACTACCCGATTGTGCCGATCGCAACCCACCGCATAGAGTTAATAGTGTCGTCTTACCCGAACCAGATGGCCCAGCCATAATGATAATTTCTCCAGCATTTATTTTGAGATTAATATCGAATAATACTTGTCTGCGAAGTTGTCCTACGCCGAAGTAGTGATTGAGGTGAGAAATGGAAATTATTCGTTCTCTCATAATAATTAATTTTTGAAATTGATATTAAATAATACTTGTTTGCGAAATTGCCAATAAGATCGCTTTCAACTTTCAACTTTCAACACTTCTCCTTACCCCAGACGCTACGCTACGGCTGTCGCGAAAGTCGCCAGCTTTCAACTTTTTAAAACATATCAGCAGGGTCGGCAGCTTGAACTTTTAACGTTGCAACTGCACCAGAAAGAATACACATAATTAGAGTGCCCGTAAGTACCTGAGTTGCTCTGGCAATTGTCATGGCGATCGGTAAATTGGTCGCACCACTGACAACACTATAAAATCCGATCGATACAATTAAACCTGGAAGGAAGCCCGCTATGGCGAGAATTAATGCCTCTTCAAATACAATTACCAGCAAATAAGTATTATTATAACCCATCGCTTTGAAAGTGGCATATTCTTTGAGATGAGAATTTACATCAGTCGATAAAACTTGATAAACAATAATTATTCCCACCAGGAATCCCAGAATTGCACCGACATTGAAAATCGCCCCAATCGGTCTTTCTTTTTGCCAATGTTCCCGTTCAAAAGCAATATATTTTGCCTTAGTTAGCACCTTAATATCTTCTTTAGGCAAATAAGCTTTTAATTGTTGGGCTACTTGCGCGGGGTCGTAACCCGGTTTGAGCGTTATCAGCCCGACATTGATATTCCCTTGCGATTGTCGAGAAAATAATCGTAAATAATTATCTTCACTTGTCATCAGATGCCCATCGGCTGAAAACGAAGCACCGATTGAAAATAATCCATTGACAGAGATCGTGCGTCTTTCGATTTCGGTAGTGACAGGTTCACCAGCATTGACGCGCTCTACTACTTTTTCATAATCACCGAGTGACTTGCGATCGAATAATAATGTATCGGATTGTTTAATTTTAGCTAATTGACTATTAACTTCAGGTAAATTAAAGATTGGTCGATCGGGATTAAATCCGATAATAATCAGATTTTTCTTATCGCGAGTTTGCGGATTTTTCCAAGTCACTAAACTGACATACATTGGCTCTGCCGATTTTACCCCAGTTACATCCATCGCTTGGTATAGTCTGCGGCGTGGAAATGTAGACATTGCCCCAATATTTGAGGCTTGGGGACTAATTATAAATATATCTGCTGTTAATTTTGAGTGCAAGACAACGGCACTCTCGAATAAGGCACCTTGAAAGCCTAATTGCATTAACATTAATAAGTCGGCAAATGCAACCCCAGAAATTGCCACTGCAAATCGGCTTTTATGTTGGGTCAGTTGTAACCAGCCTAGTGGAGTTCGGCGAGTCAGGTTTCGGATAAATTTCAGCATAAAATATCAATTATTCGGCTCTTAATTATTACCTTGAGGTAATTTCAGCCCTAGCTTACCGAGCATCAATATCGATGACTGCTTTAATTTGTAAGTTAGTAAACTTAGCAGCCTTTTGACTGGATGCCGCGTCTAAGACCGCATGAACTTCAATGATGCGATCGTCAATATTACTAGTCGGGTCGGCATTAATTACATTTTGACGCTTAACTTGAATGCCAACTTTTTCTACAGTTCCTTTTAGTTCTCCAGGTAGAGAATTACTGGCGATCTTTACTTTCTGTCCGACTCGAATTTTATTGACATCACTTTGGTAAACTTCTACCACTCCATACATTTGAGTGGTTTGACCGAGATCGGCGATGCCATTAGTGCCAACTACTTCCCCCGGACGGGCAAAAACTGCCAAGATCTGACCATCTTGGGGCGACTTAATACTCGCTTGAGCGAGATTTTCTTCAGCACGTTTTAAAGATGCAATCGCACTTTGGATATCTACTTCGGCAGACATGACATCGACCGGACGTACTTCAGCAATTTTATCGAGCGTAAATTGACTTTCTTTAATCTGCTGTTGTGTCGATGTTTCGAGCTTTCGCAAATTAGCTTTTGCTTCAACAATCTGTTGTTGTCCCGATGTTTGAATCCGGCGTAAATTAGCTTGCGCTTCGGCTAATTGTTGCTGCCCCGAAGATGTAATGCGTTTTAAATTTGCTTGTGCCTGATTTACTCTCTGCTGTGCTGTTTGTAAAATCAACCGCTTACTATCGCCGCTAGATGCCGAAACCGCTCCTTGTAGAGCCAGAGTCGCATAACGGTTATCCTCAGCTTGAGCGTTAACCAGTCCAGCTTGCGCTTCGGCAATGGCTCCTGTCTGGGCTTCGATTTGGGTGGTGGTTTCCGCCACTACTCTGGCAACTGTCGCTTGCTGGGCTTCGATTTGAGTGGCTGTTTCCGTCATTACTCTGGCAATTGTCGCTTGCTGGGCTTCTATGCCCGTTTCCCGTTCTGCTTTGAGTTTGCCAATTGTCGCTTTTTGAGCGTTAATTTCGCCCTGCTTGGCTCCAGCTTTGACTTTTACCAGACTTGCCTCGGCGACGCTGACTTTGGCTTTAGCTTCATTTACCGCCGCTTGCAAGCGTCCCTGACTATCCAAAATCGCGATTAACTGTCCGGCTTTAACTGTCGCCCCTTCCGCCACCAACAGTTTCTCGATTTTTACGCCTTCGTTAGATGTCGGCGCAGATAGCTTAATGACTTCCCCTTTGGGTGCCAATTTTCCCAATGCTGTCACGGTTGTAGGCGCGACTACGGCTGTCTGTTGGGCTTTGTTATCTGCGGCTGTTTGTTCTTGCTGTCGATTGATATAGACGGGAACCCCAGTACCGAGCAACGCCATCGCTCCCAAAATTAGCCCCATTCGCCAAGTATTCCACCCTAGCAGTCCATCCGATTTTTGCAGCATCCTCATTCGCTCCAGTTGATTACGGGTTTACTAAACCGTTTAGTAATTTAGCAGATGACTTCAGCATAGCTTGACTAAACGGTTTAGTCAAGTGGGTGTAAAATAATAAATAGCTCCTTAAAATAGAATGTTGTAGAGAGAGATTAACAATGAGGTTGACACAGGCGAGAGATTTGAACGCAGAACACAACGGGGAAAAAGTCGAACAAATCCTGCAAGGAGCGATGCGGGAGTTTTTAGCACGCGGCTATGCGGGTACGAGTATGGAAAAAGTCGCTGCTGCTGCTGGCGTATCTAAGCCGACAGTTTATAGTTATTTTAAAGACAAAGAAAAATTGTTTCAGGCTTTAATTAAAACCCTAGCCGAGAAAAAATTTAGCTCGACGTTTGGGAAAGAACCACTTGTTGGAGATCCAAAAATCGTATTGCGAAATATCGCTGAAGTAGCTTTTAATAATCTTGAAGACGAAGAGTTTAGTTGTTTTATGCGAACGATTATTGGTGAATCAGGACGCTTTCCAGAGTTATCAAAAGCATGTACCATCAATCTTTTCAAGCCGATTAATGATGTAATTGTCGAATATATTATTTCACATCCAGAGTTAAAAATATCCGATCCAGAAGCAGCGACCTCGCTATTTGTAGGGACATTAGTTTATTATCACATCTCCCAAAATATTTTACATATCAGAGAAGTAATGCCGATCGAACGATCGCGAGTAGTCGATAATCTCATGGAAATGATGCTCTATTCCTCACCATAATTTTGCCTAAGAAATAGTAAGTTGCTTGGGAGAGGGCATTTGTTAGTCTACAATCAATATAAGAACTCAATTAAATTGAGAATTCAAACTCATTCCATTTTACAACTCCCTTGACTATTTATTTCTATACCGATCGCGAACCACTATACGGCTGCTTCTCCAACTTTTCCAAGCATGGATTCGTGATGGATAAATTATGGTGGAACACCACCGAACACTACTTTCAAGCCCAGAAATTTATCAATACCCCCTATCTCGAACAAATCCGATCGGTAAATACGCCCAACGACGCTGCTAAAATGGGGCGCAAACGCACCCTACCATTACGCCCCGATTGGGAAAGCGTCAAAGACGAAATTATGCTCCGCGCCGTGTCGTGTAAATTTCAAATTCACCTAGATATTCGCGAAATTCTACTCGGCACTGGCGATGAAGAAATCGTCGAAAACGCCCCTAACGACTATTATTGGGGCTGTGGTAAAGATGGTACGGGCAAAAATCAGCTCGGCTTGACTTTAATGCAGGTCAGAGGGATATTAAGGGAGAATTCGTAATTTTTTACCGATCGTTCAAAATGATTAAATCCTGGCTGGTAATTGGGATCGTGGCGGTAGTAGTTGCGATCGGGCTGGGGAGACTAAATACACCAGAAGGGTATCGCTGGTTCAATCGCCAACGTCGCCCCAACTGGCTGACATTTGAGGGACTGATTCCGGTAATTTGGACGGCGATTTTAATTTGCGGCGTGTGGTCGGCCTATAATGTGTGGGAAGCAGCACCCATCAAAAATCCACCTTGGGGATTGATGGCTTTATATCTGCTGCTAGAGGTGGCAATTATGCTCTACACGCCCTCAATGTTTTGGTTTCGGAATCTTCGCGCCGGAACGATCGTCGGTGCGGTAGGCTGGGTTATCGGTGTCATTCTGGCAATATTAGTATTCCCAGTTTCGAGCATGGCAACGATCTTGTTAATTCCCTATCTGCTCTGGAGTCCGATCGGTACCTATGTCACCTGGGTAATGGAAGGCTTGAATTAGGGGATAGGGAATAGTGAATAGTGAATAGTGAATAGTGAATAGATCTGTAGGTTGGGTTGTGATTCGGCTATCGCTCATCAACCAGAATGAAACCCAACACATTAACCAAAGTTTCTTTCATTTATTAGGCGACATTTATATCAGATCGCATGCTCCATCAGGAGAAGTGTGGATAGTGGATAGCTTGCACTGAGCGACAGTCGAAGTGTATATATGCCCAAAATCCTACACTAATTCTGCCAAAATTTTCGTAACTTCACCCTGATGATGCCGCCTGTTATCATCGTACCGAGTCAAAGTATTCAGATCCGCATGACGGCTTAACTTCTGCACTCGGCGCGTATCCCCATTCGTTGCATCCAAAGCCGCCGTAATCGCACTGTGACGGACGCGGTGCGGACTCATCACCTTATATATCCCCGCTGCTGCACTCGTCTCTCTGACGAGATTATAGATCGCATTCCCACTCAACCGATGCCCCTTCGTCGCTCGATCGAGCGTACAAAATAACGGCTCGGTAGCCTTACATTTCCCCCGCACTTCCAACCACGCCTGAATCGCCTGTACCGACTGACGGCTGAGATCGATCGACTCCCGCTGTACCTTCCCCTTCCCAATAATCCACAACTTACTCCCCTGCGGATCGAAATCTTTGACATTAGCCTGACACAATTCCGCCCGCCGCAGCGCGTTATCCCACAATAATCGCAGGATCGCATAATCCCGCACCCCTTTAACAGTATCCCGATCGCACATTCCGATCGTCAACTGATACTCAGTCGGATTCACCCCCGAAGTATCCCGATAAGTCTCTACTCTTACCCCCTCCACATCCGCCAGATCGTAGTGACATTGCCCCACCTTGCGCGCGTAACCCACCAAACTTTTAATCGCCGCCAGTCGGGTATTAATCGTCGAAGGAGCCAACCCTTTATCGGTTAATATCCGCCGATATCTCAATACTAATGTCATCGCCTGATAGCGATCGAGTGCCAAAAATTCCCCGACTAAGGCGGGTGTCGGCGCAGCATGGGCCACCTGCATGAAAAAATCTACCAATGCCTTAGTATAAGTCCGCCGCGTATTGGGCGACCTGCGATCGGCAATTAGCTCCTGAAGCAAGTCCCGCTGGGCGATATCTTGCAGCGATAGGGGTGATGCGGCGATGGTGGAGAGTAATGTCAAGGTAATTAATGCTCACCTTTGAGTAATCGGGTTGCCATCAATCTTACCCGAATACTTTGCTGGCGATCGATCTCCAGTTCGGGATTTATTGAGTAATAGACTTCGTTTTGAGATCTAAATCCCCCAAACCCCTTAAAAAGCGGATGCGCGCACCGTCCTTTGTTCCCCGACAGTGTAGCGCACCAAGCAGGGGGCTTTAAAGTAGGGGGATTTAGGTCTACGATCCACATCAAAAAACCTGTTCAGACATCCTCTAAGGTTAATCTAGAACCAGCAGTTTTGCTTGGAGCATAACGATCGATCGCAAACTAAAAATTGCACCATCTTCCGTTTCAGTTCGCTCGACTAATTCCCGTCTACCCAATGAGACGATCGCATTCCCTACATCTGCGGGGGACATATTTAGTGACTCGATAATGCTAGATATATTTATTGGGATAGCCTCACTAGCTAAAGAGCGAATTACTTCTCGTTCCGCTGGTGATAATCGAGCGAGTTGATGATTCAGCAGCGATCCGATCTCTTCAGTCATGAATAACTCTTCATACTTACAAAATTCGCCAACTTTACCACCAAATAACTTGTTAATCGCGATCGCTACCGATTTTAGATAGGCTGAATTTCCACCTAAATACTCGATGGCGTAATCCCACCTGTCCTCATCACTCAAACCCTTCGCTCTAAATATTTCTCTACCACCATCGCCCAATCCGCCAAGTGGTAAAGAATGAATCGAGCTATTATTACTAACCGATCCAGCCATTTTACTCGGCTCCTCCCGACTCAGCAGAATTACACAGCTTTGATGATTTGTTTCCCAAATTCGCCTAAATAAATATCGATACTCTCGATCTTCTTCTGTATAATTACCTGCTAATTCACCGCTGCTAAAGAGTCGATCGAGATCGTCTAATACTATCAAGCAGCGATGCGATCGGAAATGTTCGAGTAGTAGAGATAACCTAGCTTCTAGATCTAATGGTGGTTTAGGTAAAGCCTCGATCTTGAGTGACGCGATGAGATTGCGATCGATAAATTCCACCACAGAACGCTGACAACCTAAACTCTGCCAGACGATCTCATCAAATTCATCTTTAATATCTTCTACTAATTGTCTAGCTATGGCAGTTTTACCAATACCAGCAGTACCGGAGATGACGACGGAGCGACATTTCTCTGTGAGTATCCAGTTTTTGAGCGAGTCTAGTTCTTGAGATCGATCGTAGATAGAGATGAGATCGGGAATGGTTTCTAAGTACTGCGGGGTGTCCGATCGATCTGTCTGTTGATGGCTGTGATATTGATTATTATTTAGTGTGATCTGCGGACAAACGTTAAATAATACTTGTCCAACAGATGCACTATTTTCAGATCTATACCGTTCGATCGTAGATTTGAAATTTGCCTTCTTTACTTGTTCGCCTACAGCTTCAGAGATCGCCTTCCATAAACTGGCTGCAACATCATTAACGTGAGATTGCTCACAATAGTTATCTTTGGCTATCTGTGAATATTTTTTGCCCTGACAGACACCTTCAATAATCGATCGTTCCAAGTCGTTGAGATGCTTATTGCGCGATGCGAAGACCAAATTGTCAGCTATTTTTAGGGCTTCGGCAATATCCATAGTAAGGCGGTAGACTACATTGCTCCTATTTTATTCTACTTTTTTGTAATTAAACCCATTACTTTTGTTCCGGATCCAACCAAATATTGGATGTCACGTTTTCAGATCACAGGTTTGTAACTGCCTATTTTTTCCTATCGACGATCGACTTGAGCCTGAATATGCTTGTAGTCAGGAAACGATTCAAGCAATCAATCCGCCCCTTTTCCAAACTAAGATTTAGAGTACCATCCAAAATGTCTAATTTAAGCAAATTAAAGCTTGGCAAATTTGTAGCGACTATTGTTGCACTATCGAGCATCAGCGCGATCTTGATTACAGCGGAATAAGCAGAAGCCGTTCCCGCGCCTACTATACTGTCCCCAGGATCGAGTGTTAAATCTAATAATCAGTGCTTCAGTTTAAATGCTCAAGCCGATGGAAATTTGGTGCTTTACAGGCAATCAAATGGACAAGCTTTATGGAATACAGCAACTTATGGACGCAATGTCAAACAGACTATTTTTCAAACTGATGGTAACCTAGTTATTTATAATACCAGCAATCAGCCTGTTTGGGCTTCTAATACCGATCGTCGAGGCGGAACACAGCTTATCGTTCAAGATGATGGAAACGTTGTCATCTACAGCTCCCAAAACCGACCTATTTGGGCAACCAATACAAATGGCATTCCTTGTAATGTACCTTCTCAGCGTGACAGTCAAAGAAAGGTAAATGCATTTGCCAATGATTGGCTTACTAAACGGGTTTGGAGAAAAGACAATCGCAACTTGGACGGTGAATGCGTCACCCTAATTGCTCGTTACTTGCAAGATCATTATGGAAAGGGTGCATTATGGATAGGAGATGGCCGGAATACGGCTGGTTCGGTAGGCAGTCAGTTTCCTAATGAATTTTTGCCTTTAAGCGATCCACGTCTTCCAATCCCTGGGTCTATTATGTCTTTCTCTGCTACTTCAAGTAATCCCTTTGGTCATGTAGTTCTAGTACGCAGTGTTCAACAAAATGGTAATAATCTAACCCTTACTATTCTTGAGTCAAATTTTGCATATCCTACTCAACAAGACGTGCAACGCAGCTCATCGTTCAAGATGATGGCAATGTAGTAATGTACAATTCCCAAAATCAACCTATTTGGGCAACAAATACAGTTACATCTTGTGGCAATAGCACTCCAGCACCAGCACCAACACCTACCCGCCCTGCTAATTCCCTTATCAATAATACGATAATGCAACTAGGGTCAAGCATTAAATCTAATAATCAGTGCTTTAGTTTAAATGCTCAAGCTGATGGAAATTTGGTTATTTATCGCCAATCGAATGGACAGGCTCTATGGAACACAGCAACTTATGGGCGTAATGTCAAACAAACTATTTTCCAGAGTGATGGTAATTTAGTCATTTACAATACCAGCAATAATGCTGTTTGGGCTTCTAATACTGAGCGTCGAAGTGCAACACGAATCACTCTTGAAGATAATAGCAACTTCGTCATGTACAATGCCCAAAATCAAGCTCTTTGGGCAACTAATACCGCTACAACTTGCAGCCCTCCAGCACCAACACAATCTAATAATATTATACTCAGTAGTGTAAGTCAAGCTAACAATTATTTTAAAACACAATACTATAACAATCAGTGGAATCCTGATGGGCCATTGAGTAGTGAAAACTGTGGGCCAACAAGTGTCGCAATGATTTTTAAGTTATTTGGCAAAGAATTATCTAATACTTCAGTCCAAACTAGCATCAACCGCGCCCGTCAGTTAATGAATGCACCTATGAATAATAATATTCAAACTAATAACCTACAAGTAGTAACTGGGTTGTCAAGTGTTGGACTTCGCTCTAACACTTACAGTTATGATTCTAATACTTTGGCACAGATAGATCGAGATCTTGCAGATGGTAAAGCAGTTATCGCTTTTGGTTACTATGGAACTAACTGGCGGAATCAGTTTCCTAGCTATAGTTTAACAGGAGCGGGAGATACCAATCATATCAATACTATTTTGGGTAAAACATCTAGTGGTAACTATCTCGTTGGCGATCCTCTGTATCGAGGTGGGGTTGTAGAGATGAATCGCACTCAATTAGCAGTCTTCTTCTCCTATAATGGCGGTTTACACATCAGTGTTGCTCGCCAATAACACAACTAACTGGGCGATCGATCCGATCGCTTTCTTCTTCCTATACTAACCTTCCTAAACTGTTCCATCATGCAATCGTCAAATAAAATAGCAGTAATCGGAGCCATATCTGGATTCCTGGCTTTTGCTGTGATAGCTCATCCAGCTTTAGCTGGTGGCGGTGCTGTTGATACATTTACCCCCACTACTATCCCCACCCAAATAGATAACTCCACTCCTCAAACAAATACTGGAGGAACAATAATACCTAGCAGTTCGACACCATCAACACTAAACAATTCAGTAACCCAATTCAATCAACAATCAGGCGGAATTCAAGTAAATGGTTACGCGAGTACCCTCACGCCGCCTAGTTGTAATGGCGGCTGTTTCTTCGCTGTTACCAGAGCTTCACCAGCTACCTACGGATCTGGAACTAATTTAGAAGCAGTAGTAGGTGTTACCATTCCACTGGGATCTACGGATGGAGGGATAGGAGAAGTAAATCGCCTGAATGCAGAAATGCAAAAATACCGCAGCGAACATGAAATCAAACTAGCTCTATCCGAGAAATTAGCAGAGGCTCTTGAAAATGGCAAAACCGAGAGAGCCACAATTATCGCGATGAATTTAGCTCCCATGATGGGTTACAAAGATTATCAATCACTTCTCAAAGCAGTGTCTATTCCCAAACCTACCAATCCACAAATTATAAATCGATAATATGTATCGCTGATTTCTTGTTACGACTAATTTTTTTGCTTTTGCTTAATGCGTTGTAATTTTTGCTGCCGAATTAGTTCATCAAATTTAGCTATTACTTCTTCCATTTGCAGATCGACTTCTTCAAAACTTAATCGAGCTTGCCGTAAATTATCGAGCAGTCGGCGATCTACCAATGGGTCTGGCAGCATAGGTTGTTTTTTCATGACATCTTTCCCCTTCTTGTCTAAAGATATGCTACAACTATAACAATACTAGCGTCTCACTCGATTCATTTGTGAGATGTCGATCTTGGATGTGCAGTGTAACCTTGGCATCTAGTCGCTTGAGAAAATTAATTAATTTACCATCACTAAAACGTTGGAATTCACCATTCATTAAATGAGATACTTCTGGCTGAGATATGCCTAAAAGTTCTCCAATCTCTCGCTGTTTTAAATTACGTCTATTCAATAGACGGATAACTTGGATACCAATTTTACCTCTAGTAAATAGTTCGTCGGCATCATCTAATTCTAGATCGACAAATATATTACCACTGCCATCGATGAATTTAGGCTCTGTATTCATTGCTGTGCCCTCTCTATGGCATCTTTATAACGTTGTTTGATTAAGTCAATATCTGACTGCGGGGTTTTTATGCTTTGCTTCGATTTTTTTTGAAATGCGTGTAATATGTAAATTTTTTCGCCAATCTTCACGGCATAAACAGCGCGATAAGTATCGGTATCATACCGTTTAACGATCTCATATACACCACTAGCCACCCCTTTAAATGGCTTGGCATTCATTGGCGTTTCCCCAGCCTGCACCAATTGTAGAGCATATCCTACCGCCGTTCGTACTTCTGGCGGAAACGATCTAATGTTGCCAAGAGAGTCACCCATCCATACCAACGGGCGTAAAAGGATTTCAGGATTATCCTCGCCTTGTTCCATTTTATATGAATTTTCCTATAAAGTACCTCGCATAATAATACCAGCTAACTATCGATCGATCGCGAGTGATGGCTGGGATCGATCGATCCAGATGGTACCCTACTCTGGATTTCGGGGGGTGTTAAAGCTGATTCGTCTTCTGTGTCGAAACAACTAATCACCTCCAGGATGGGAATCCCCGTAAATCTCGATAATTTAATCAGCTTACCGATCGGAGCGTTATCTGTCCATCTAGTCATCGTGTTCGGATTAACGCCGATCGCTTCAGCTACAGCACCAAGTCTAAACCCACGCTGCCTAATTAATTCATTCAATCGTTTACCCCCGTTGCTCATTAGCCTATTCCGACTTGCTCCCACGATCGGCTGCTCTAAAAGATTCAACCACCTCCATTAAGGGAATGCCCGTAAAGTCTGATAATTCGATTAACTTGCCGATCGGCGCATTGTTAGTCCATCTAGTTATCGTTTGAGGATCGACATCGATCGCAGAAGCTACCGCTTTGAGAATAAACCCCCTTTTTTTTATTAATTCCTTCAATCGATTGCCTCCATTGCTCATTAGCTTCTTGTGGCTACTCCAATCGCATGTTAAACAGATAAATAACTCAGTAAAAACAGATTAATTAATCTAGTTATGCTATAGTAGTGAAATCGCCACTCTCCAGTTAAACATCTAATCTTAATTGTGAGGCTCAGTGGTAGCTGTGAGTGCATAGTCACACCAACTAGAGACTAATTTTTTAGCCGCCGATGCTGAAGCTATTCGTGTTGCTGCTCTTTGATGAGAGAACTTGCCCCCGAATCATCTTCAACCACAAGACAGTTAATGACATCCATTAGAGGAATGCCCGTGAACTTTGATAGCTTTACCAACTTACCGATCGGGGCATTATCTGTCCATCTATCCATAGTCGAGGGAGCTACATCGATCGCCTCAGTTACAGCACCAAGCCTGAACCCACGTTGCCTAATTAATTCCTTCAATCGCTTACCTCCATTACTCATTAGCCTATTGTGGCTTCTTCAATCATAGTTTTTAGCGCAAATTATCGCTATCTATCCCGCGAATTCGAGTGATTGTGCTATAGTAGAGAAGTCGCCAACCTCCAATTAAACTCCTAACTTAATTGTGAGTCGAAAAGCGACCGCGATCGCACTAGCGACGAAGAATTAAGGACTAATTTGAGCAATAAACCAGATCGCCGCCCCAGTTGGGGCTAACTTTGACATGGAAACAATCGCCGAACGATCGATAGAGAACCATTTACTAGATTTCATCGAAGAATGGAAAGCAGACTTATTCGATCTCAACTTCAAAGATGTCGATGGCTGGAATGAGGGCAATCGATTAGTGGCATCGGCTCAATATGCCTATATCAAATTCGGATTAACCCTCGAAAAAATCCGTAACCAATGTGCGTATAAATACTGCCAAGACAAATTGAAAACCTTCGCCCAGTTTTGCCGACAAAAGCTCAAGCTCACCGTCTGGCAAGCCAACAGCTATATCGAAGCCGCCGATACAGCCATGTATCTAGCTGATTCTGGATTTGAGATCTTGCCAAGAAACTACTCCCAAGCGGCGGTATTAACTAAAGCCAAAAAGCTCGAAACAGGCTATTACCAAGACCATCCAATGTTAGAACAAATCTGGGGCACATTAGTCGCCAATACCATACCAGAAAAAATCACCGCCAATGCGATCGAAAAAGCACTCGATCCAGACTACGAAGAAAAGCAATCGCTCAGACTCCCAAAACGGCTGCTCGCCCGTGCCAAAATCCAAGCTCGGCTCAAAGGAATGACTGTCGAGGAATATTTGGACGAATTGATGAATGAAGATGCCCAAGACTCACATCCTGTCGAGCCTGAAGTGGATAATCGAGTCACCCCAGAGATGTCCCAAATTCTGGATGAGGTTGAATTGCAATGGCTCGAACCTAAATCCGATCGGATTACCTGTGAATTCATTCTCAATCTATTTTATAAAATGCCACAACGTATATTTTTTGTGTTTACGTTTATTTTTTATATAAATTAGTTGTTTATTTAAAACCATAGATATTCTTTCAATATATTTATAATTTTCTAATGCATAAACTATATTACAAATATAATGAGAATATTGAGAGCGATCTGGGTCTGAATCGGCGAGTGATTTTAGCGATCGAAGTCTAGTGCTACAAAGGAAAGTAGCATGTTACCTTTCCATTTCCTGGGGTCGATCGATGCTTCAGCTCAGATTGAACGTCTGGATTTAGATGACTGTGAGGGCGAATAATTAAAGGTATTTTGGATCTCGCATCGCCTCGGCGAAGCCTAATCAAAGGTAATAGGTGGATGTTAATCTGATGAAAATCAGAGGGGATGGAACGAGAACGTTCGAGCCATCTGGGGTCGGCTCGTGGTTTGATAATAAGGATGCGAAAAGACGCATTATCACACTCTTCTTGTATCAACATCAATGCCCACAACATTTACAACGCTTAAAGCTCAATCCCAAGTTTCCGATTCGTTTCGCTCGCTCTCAATCTTTGAGGGTCGAGTCAGGGTCGAGTCAGGGTCGTGAGGGAAAAATCTAGGTACCGATAAATACACTTATCGGTATCTCATTTCCCCCTCACTAAGGATCCTAATTTCATCATCTCTATGCTGTACATCCTCGTTCCCACGCAACCCTTGTGCATCGACACAGATTACAGGCAAATACATAAGTAAGCCCTCAAATCCATCGATTGGGTGATTATTCCGTTCTCGTTGGCATCGCCTACCTAAGGTAATCGCCAAGCTTACTTGTTCGATCGAATCTTTAACACATCAAATACTGCTTTATGTATAAATAACGCTTTATAAATATAAAACCAGCTATTTAAAATACAAATATATGTTTAAAATATCTATGTTTATATTGGATGAATATATTTATTGTACAAAAGTATTAAATCGAGATTGAAAAGGGATCGCCGACGAAGATCGTTAGGGGATTAGAGCAGAGATCGAGGATTGACAAGTGGCGGGGGAACGTACGAACTTGCCCTATTTGTTGCAGTACGTGACATTAACCTTTCGATATTTCATACAATGGAAGAGACACATACTTTTTGGACAAATGGTCGATCCAACCGAGCAGCAGACAGCAGCAGTTGTCGAAATTGACTGCGACGCATTGATTGGCGTTTTCACCAACTTTTTGCAATTTGATGTTGCCAACGGTGGTGCCAGTGGCGATACGATCGTCACTTACTGGACGCAAGTCAAACAGTATTTAGAGTGGTGTCGAGAAAGTCAGATCGATCCGCGTGAGGCGACGCGGGAGACGATTAAGATCTATCGGTGGCATTTGACACAGCGAGGGTATAAGCCCAAAACGATCGCGGTGAAATTGACAGCAGTGAGTCGGTTGTATGATGCGGCGGTAGAATATGGATTGATGGGGGGTAATCCGGCTTGGGGCGTTAAACCACCCACAGTATCGATCGATCCGGCAGCCAGGATTACTTATCTCGAACAGGACGAAGCTACCATCCTACTCAAGTCGATTAGTGCTTCCCTGCCGTTGAAAACCCTGCGGGATAAGTTATTGCTGGGCGTGATGACTCTCGAAGGGACGCGGAGTGTCGAGATGCATCGGCTGAATATTGGCGATGTGGTTCGGCAAGGAACGCGGGTAGGGTTGAAAGTCAGTAGTAAGCGACACACGCGAGTGGTGCCGTTGACTCCCCAGTTAGCACAGGTATTAGAGGAGTATTTGACAGCACTGCGGGGGGCGGGGTTTGATTGTATGGTGGATAGTCCGCTATCGATCAATCTGAGTAATTATGGGCGCGGGGAACGGTTATCGCGGCGGGGCATTCGCCAGATCGTGGATAAGTATCTTCAAGCGACTAATCTTAAATATATGGAGGGGCGGACGCTCTCGGCACATAGTTTACGGCATACGGCGGGGACATTAGCTCTGCGGAATGGAGCAACATTAAGGCAGGTACAAGATTTACTCGGTCATGCCGATCCGCGCACTACGGCGATTTATGCCCATGTGGGAGATCGATGGGAGAATAATCCCGCTCTGAAAGTAGGTATCGACATGCTTTAGGATTGAGGCGAATATCCGCTCTTAAAAACTTACCTAATACCTAACACCTACTCTCTTCCCAGTGACAAATTAGACATCTAGTATGGTAGTGGATAGTGGATAGTGAATGACAGATGTCTATTTCTTGAGTGGGAAGGGAGTAACACCTAACACCTAACACCTAACACCTAACACCTAACACCTAACACCTAATTCCTAGTATGATGGTGGTCGTAGCGGATGCGAGAACCTGCCCACAGGAGCTTTTCGCGGAGAGTTTGGTAATAGGAGTAATTCTCGCGCAGAATGATAAATTTGGCTTGACAGTCGGCCATTTGGACATCGACTCTTTGCCCCGGCCAAATCGAGGTACCCAGTACGCCATCCGTCCACAGCTTGGTATTGAGTTCGTAGTCGCCTAAAGGCCAAATGCTGACAGTAGAACCCGCTGGAATGACGATCGGGCGACTGGAAAGACTCAACGGGCAAATTGGGGCGATCGTCATTGTCGCCATGCCAGAATGGACGATCGGGCCATTAGCAGAGACGTTATAACAAGTAGATCCGGTGGGGGTGGAAACGAGTAAACCATCGCCTTGGTATTGATCGACAATTTCGCCATCGATTTCCATTTCTAGAATTGAAGTAATCATTCGATCGGCAGCGGCGGGCTTAATACACATATCATTGAGTGCGAGGAATTTTTCGCTCTCAGGGGGCGCGGTGCGATCGTCTCCATCGTAGATATGCGCCTGGAGCATCATCCTTCGTTCGACTGCATATCGATCGTGGATGAGTCGATCCCAGACGCTCTCACCTTCGATTAATGCGTCGATATTAAAAAGTTCTAACGGCTCGGTCAGAAAGCCCAAATGCCCCCCCGCATTGATGGCTAAAATTGGGATGCCATCGGCGGATAGATGCCTTGCTGCGGTGAGTGCGGTACCATCGCCCCCCAAAACGATCGCCAGATCGATTTGCTTGCTGCTAGAGGCTAAAAAGACGGGATAGGGATTATCTTTAGCTCCACTCGGCCCCATCATCACATCACAACCCATTTGTTCGAGTTGTTTGGCAGCTTTTTCAGCGAGGGCTTTACTAGTACGATCTCCGGCTTTATGGACGATGATGACGTTTTTGAGTTGCACGGCAAGTTAGGGGGATAGGGGTTAGTGGCGGGTTTTTGGTTATCGATCGCGAATAGAGATGCTGCAAAAGGATCGCGATCGAAGCACTAGTTAGGACATAAATAATGCCAAGAAACCCTAGAAAATTTGGGAGATTGGGTGTGTGGGCTGCAAGGCATCGATCTGTTAGTTGTTGAAGATGTTAGCGATCGACACGATCGAAACCGCCGCTCCTGACAGGAGTGAAATATGCTAGTACCAATATTTTAATGTGGATCTGGCGATCGGTTGTGACGATCGACCCGCACGGGCAGATTTAGAGATAAATTCAAGCGATCGAATCAACCTCAAGCTGAAACCTGTCCCGCTCCACCAATAATCATCGATCGATTAGATCTACAGATAGTGGAGATCTAATATCTAAAATTAATCGCGAGATCGCCTTGAAACATCCACTAAAAACCCACATCACTCCTTTACACCCCAAGATTGCAGAAATCGCAGGGCAAGATTTAAAACTTGATTATTGCCCTGTGCCTTGGCTAAACGAGCGGCTGTCTGCATATCGGCAATTCCCCCAGCTCGATCGTTCAATTTGGTATATTTCAAAATTCCTCTAGCTCCATAGGAATTTGCCAAGTTCGGATTGAGGGCGATGGCGCGGTTATAGTCAGCTAGACTGAGCCGATATTCTTTGAGCTGATAGTATGTAATAGCCCGCAGGAAATAGGCATACTCATAGCGCGGATTGAGGCGAATGGCTTGAGTAAATGCCTCAATCGCTTGCTGTTTGCCCGCTCGAATATTGCTGCCCGGTTCTACAAACTTATTAAATCCAGCAATAAAATATTCGTCAGCAGTGTTATCGATTGCTGCTGTTGCGGGGGTGACAGGATCTCGATCTCCCAGTCTTATCCCCCGATCTGCCAAGCCCCGAACTACCCAGCGCACTGGAATTCCTCGGTTATAGCCGATTTTGCTACCTACTTCATTGCCAGAGGAGATCTCCCCTGACGCTGAGACATCGGATAACTCGGTATTTTCCCGAAATCTCTCGCCTTGTCCGTGGATGGCGACGATGCGCCCATTGGTGTCGAATACACCGCCGCCACTCATGCCTGGTTGCGTCTGGGCATCATAGACTACTGTATAACCGCCTCTGTCTCCAGTCAGGCGTTTGTTTACTACCGAGATCGCTCTTCCAGTATTAAACGAATAACCGCGTGGTTCGAGGGGATAGCCTGATGTGTAGACGCGATCTCCTACCTTGAGGCTACCTGGTGGGGCAAATTTGGCAATTTGGAGATTGCTACTACTCCTAAACTGAATCGCCGCCAGATCGAGATCCTTAGTCAAAATCTTGACGGCGGTAGCGGGGACTTTGAGGGAGCTACCGTTACCAAATTTTAATTGGAAGGTTTCTGTAGATAACGCTGTGGCGCAAGCAGGCTTCCCAGGGCAAACAACGTGACGATTGGTGAGCAGAGTATAGACATCACCTTGCTTGTGGACGATAACCCCCGAACCGATCGATTGTGCCTGAGTGAGATTAATCTCGACGGTAACGGCTTGGGCAATGGTGGAGATTTCGGCGGGAGTGCTGGCGATCGCGGCATCGACGACACAGACTAGGGCGATAGTAGTACCGAGGAAGACGGGAATTTTCACGATTAGGTATCTAAAAGATCGGACGGAATAATTTTACAAGCTATCCTACCCGATCTTGTCTGTACCAAAAGGTAATTGTCGATTTTTGCGATCGTCATGCCAGACATCAAATAGCGAGATCCGGTGCGATCGATCGCATTTAAAATGCTCGCAACTCTCAGCCACGATTGTAACTATCAACTTGCGTTAATATGGAATGTCGGCATTTATATTTGCTCGACGCTTGAAAAATTATCGCATAACCTCTCCTCTGAGAGGATGTCTGAAAAGTCTAATTGCTTCGTTTCAAGTGGGTAAATCCCCCTAAATCCCCCTTAAAAAGGGGGACTAAGACTCTTGCTCCCCCTTTTTAAGGGGGTTGGGGGGATTAAGATCTAGGCTTTTCAGACACCCTCTGGGAAATCATCCCTTACTTTACACCCCAAGATTGCAGGGCTTGCAGGGCAAAATTTAAAACCTGGGTATTGCCCTGTGCTTTAGCTAACCGAGCGGCTGTTTGCATGTCGGCAATTCCACCAGCTCGATCGTTCAATTTGGTGTATTTCAATTGTCCTCTAGCTCCGTAAGAATTTGGCAGATTTCGGATTGAGGGCGATGGCTTGGTTATAGTCGGCGAGCGCACCTTGAGGATCGTTGAGTTTCTCTTTCTTCAGAACTCCGCGATTGTTGTAGGCATTTACATATTTCGGATTGAGGGCGATGGCTTGGTTCCAGTCGGCTAAAGCTAGCCGATATTCCTGTAGCTGCTGGTATGTCAAAGCCCGCACGTAGTAAGCGATCGCATAGCGCGGATTGCGACGAATCGCTTGAGTAAATGACTCGGTGGCTTGCTGTTTGCCAGCTCGAACATCGGTACCTGGTTCGACAAATTTATTAAATCCCGCGATGAAGTATTCATCGGCGAGATCGTTCGCTGATGATGGTGCGGGTACGAACGGCTCTGGCTCACCCAACCTTATCCCCAGAGTAGCTAAGTTCTGCACTACCCAGCGCACTGGAATTCCTCGGTTGTAGCCGATTTTGCTTCCTACTTCTTCACGGCTAACGATCGTTCCTGATGCGGATACATCTGATAGATTTGTATTCTCCCGAAATCGCTCGCCTTGCCCGTGGATAGCGACGAGCCGCCCATTGTTATCGAATACGCCGCCACCGCTCATGCCTGGTTGGGTTTGGGCATCATAGGCTACTGTATAACCGCCTCTGTCTTCAGTCAGGCGTTTGTTGACTACCGCGATCGCACCTCCGCTGTTAAATGAGAACCCACGCGGTTCGGCGGGATATCCTGATGTGTAGACGCGATCGCCTACTTTGAGGCTACCTAGTGGGGCGATTTGGGCGATCGGGAGGTTACTATTACTCCTAAATTGAATCGTTGCCAGATCGAGATCTTTGCTGGCAATCTTGACGGCGGTGGCGGGGACTTTGACGGAGCTACCATTCCCAAATTTCAGTTGGAAAGTTTCGGTATCTGAAGGTTTAGAACAAGAACGTTGCTCGCCACAAACGACGTGGCGATTGGTGATGAGGGTGTAGAGATTGCCTTGCTTGTGGATAATTATGCCCGAACCGATCGATTTTGAAAGCGTAATTTCGACGGTAACGGCTTGGGCAATGGTGGAGATTTCGGCTGGAGTGCTGGCGATGGCGATATCTGCGAAGCAGACGAGGGCGATGGTAGTACCGAGGAAGGCGGGAATTTTCACGATCGATTTAGCTCACTTTTTAGAACGCAGATAATTGACAAATTACACTGCATTTGTATTGTAAGTAAAATCTCGCTGCTGTCTCTTTCACCAGAGGATAAAATTAATACCAGTTTGAGGGCAGGATTGCCGATCGATACATGTATGGGCTGAGGGTTTCACCTAGTAGGGGCAATTCATGAAGCGGCGGTTTTATGTCTAGGGTTCCCCCCGTTGGCGGAGCCTCTCCGACAGGAGATATAAAAAAGCGGATTGATTTTCGGTCGGGTTTCCCGACCGTGAAAAACAACCAAGCACCGACAAGACATTGCCCCTACTAGGTGAAACCCGAATTGCCAAAACCTTTGTCAAAGCATCATTGCCAGCCAAACTCATGCGTACACCTTAGCTAATGCAAGAAATGTCGGACACCTGTAAACACCATTACGATGCCTAATTCATTAGCAGCCGCGATCGAATCGTTATCGCGCATACTACCACCAGGTTGAACGATCGCAGTAATTCCGGCGGCGGCGGCGGTTTTGACAGAATCATCGAAGGGGAAGAAGCCATCGCTGGCGAGGATTGCACCTTGGGCGTTGGTGCCAGCCTGTTCGAGGGCAATTTTAGCCGAGCCGACGCGGTTCATTTGTCCGGCACCTACGCCAATGGTAGCGCGATTTTTAGTGACGACGATCGCGTTAGATTTAACATGTTTGCAGACTTTCCAGGCGAATAATAATTCTTGAAGTTCGGCGGCGGTGGGTTGTTTGGTAGTGACTACTTGCCAGTTATCGGTAGTTTCGATCGCTTCGTCGGCGGTTTGAACTAATAGTCCGCCAGCGATGACTTTGACATTATCTTTCGTCCCCGTTGTCAAATCTGCTAGCGTTAATATCCGCAGATTCTTTTTATTGGCGAAGATTTCAGCAGCTTCAGGGGTACATTCTGGCGCGACGATACATTCGAGGAAGGTTTGACTCATCGAGCGCGCGGTATCGGCATCGAGGGAGCAATTGACGGCGACGATCCCACCGAAGGCGGAGGTAGAGTCGGCATTGTAGGCTCGATTGTATGCGGAGAGTAAAGTATCGCCTAAAGCCGTCCCGCAGGGATTATTATGCTTGATAATCGTGGCTGCGGGAGTATCACCAAACTCGGCAATAATCCGCCGTGCGGCTTCTAAATCGACGAGGTTATTGTAGCTGAGTTCTTTACCCTGCAAGATTTTGGCAGTCGTCCAACCTGTGGGGACTGCGCCCGTCTGATACCAGGCGGCTGGTTGCTGGGGATTTTCGCCGTAGCGGAGCGATTGGAGCGGTTGGGCAGAAATTTGATAATTTTGATTTTCGCCTGCTTGGGCAGCCAGATAACCCGCGATCGCCGTATCGTAAGCAGCGGTATGTTGGAAAGTTTCTAAGGCTCTGGCTTGCCGGAACTCGATTGAGGCGTGAACGTTATTTTTAGTCAGTTCGGTGAGATAATCAGCGTAGCGATCGGGATTGGATAATACTGTTAAATGTGCGAAATTCTTCGCCGCAGCCCGCAACATGGCAGGGCCACCGATATCGATTTGCTCGATCGCCTCTGCTAAACTCACTCCAGGCTTGCTAATCGTCGCAGCGAAGGGATATAAATTAACGACTACTAGATCGAAAGGGCGAATTTGATGTTGTTCTAGATCGGCGATATGTTCGGGCAAGTCTCGCCGCGCCAGAATTCCCCCATGTATTTTTGGGTGCAAAGTCTTCACCCGTCCGCCCAATATTTCTGGCGCACCTGTATATTCAGCCACCTTCATCACCGGAATCCCTTCCGCCTTCAAGGCTTGAGCGGTGCCGCCACTACTGACAATCTCAAAGTCGAATTTTTCGACCAATTGACGGGCAAAGTCAATTAATCCGGTTTTGTCAGATACACTCAAGAGTGCTAAACGAGTCATATATATTAGTGCGAAGTGAGGATGCTAGTGGCTAGTATATCGGGTTTGAGTCGATTCTCCAATGCTGGGCAGACAATGTTATAACTATGAGTATCAGCCCGAATATTAGCTCGAATTAGCTAATTTCAGCAAATTAACGCACGATTGTTGAGTGAAATTGGGTGGGCAAAGCGAAACTAAACAGTTAGACTGTGGATTGAGAGGGTCAAATTATTTCGGACACTGCTCTTTCGGCTCGCGGAATGCTTCTACCTTGACAAATAAGATGATGTCAACGCAGCGATCTGACCCATTTGTTAACTCTTTGTAACAAAAACCATCTATTTATAAAATGAGTCTACACCACTCGATCGTGAATCGAAATGGCATTAGTGCCGATCCAAATCGAGATCGGAGCGACGCTATGCGAACGATATCTACCTCGATCGGATCGAACTCGTTGGCGTAGCCTACCGTAGGTAATCTCGGCGACAAGTAGTATATGTAGTTATGAGAGTGCAGGCCGGATAAATTGATATGTTAATTAACAATTCAAACTGGCAGAAATTTTAATAAGAGCTACAATCAAAAGGGCTTTCCTCGATTGAGGATATTCTCTCGATCGCCGAGTATTAATTACCTACTGTTAGCGACTAACATTTCAGTTTAAGTAGTTCGCAACAACTCGTCAGCTTGCAGGTACTCATCGAGATCTGGGAGCTGACTAGAGCGTTCGATATCGATAAACATCACCACGGTTTCCTGCGGAAAAAGCGGATTTATATTAGTTCATTAGTTACAAAAATAAGGAGTAAGAGGACCCACACATGACCCAGACTAAAGACATGCTCGCAACCATAACGACGAAAGACACTGACACCGAGTTAGAGCTACTGCTCGACGACGATGTTGATGCCGATGATTTTACTGCTGACGCTGACGGTGAATCTGATGTCGAAGACGAGGATGGTAAGCTGGGGAAGGTGAAAGCCTCCCGCCGCCGCGTTCAAACCAAGAAAAAACAGTTTACAGAAGATTCGATTCGATTATATTTACAAGAAATCGGTCGCATTCGCTTGCTCCGCGCCGATGAAGAAATCGAACTAGCTCGGAAAATTGCCGATTTATTAGAATTGGAGCGGATGCGCGAAAAGCTGCTCAATGACTTAGATCGCGAACCCCACGACCGGGAGTGGGCCGAGGTTGCAGCGATGCCACTCAATCAGTTTCGCCATCGGTTATTTTTAGGTCGTCGGGCTAAAGATAAGATGGTACAATCGAACCTGCGACTGGTAGTTTCGATCGCTAAAAAATACATGAATCGCGGTCTTTCTTTTCAAGATTTAATTCAAGAAGGCAGCTTGGGTTTAATCCGCGCCGCTGAAAAATTCGACCACGAAAAAGGTTATAAATTCTCGACTTATGCAACTTGGTGGATTCGCCAAGCAATCACCCGCGCCATTGCGGATCAATCTCGGACGATTCGGCTTCCCGTCCACTTATACGAGACAATTTCGCGGATTAAAAAAACCACTAAATTACTCTCTCAAGAAATGGGACGCAAACCCACAGAAGAAGAAATTGCCACCCGGATGGAAATGACGATCGAAAAACTGCGATTTATTGCTAAATCTGCCCAGTTACCGATCTCGCTAGAAACACCAATTGGGAAAGAAGAAGATTCCCGGCTCGGCGACTTTATCGAAGCCGACGGCGAAATGCCAGAAGATCAAGTATCCAAGAGCTTATTACGAGAAGATTTAGAAGGCGTTCTCGATACATTAAGCCCGCGCGAACGCGATGTTTTACGCTTGCGTTACGGTTTAGATGATGGACGCATGAAAACATTAGAAGAAATCGGTCAGATTTTTAATGTCACCCGCGAACGCATTCGCCAAATTGAAGCTAAAGCTCTCCGCAAACTCCGTCACCCCAATCGCAATAGTATTCTTAAAGAATATATTCGCTAGGATTGACACTTTAGCAGCTTGTCGATTGTCAAGGTGCTGCCTCAGACACAGGTAAATACTACGCGGTGCGGTAACGCTCGGTAAAAACGATCGAGCTATAAAAGCCACTATCTTTCCAGATGGTGGCTTTTATGTTGGGATGAATTACTCACGTCTTGCCCCTGTTCCCGCACTATTCACCATCCACTATCCACTATTCACTAAAACATTATCGATTTAGGTGCATAATGCGATCGCATCAGCCCGAAAGATCGAATATAGCTAAAATCTGCGGTTATCGATTCATCACTACCAATCATCCATCACCACCCATCAGATCGTGAACACTAAAATTTTTGCCCCACTATTAATCGCCACCTTAACTTATAGCTGTATTAGCACTGCTTATCTCATCCCCGCTGCTGCAAAAACACCAGCAGCCACTACTACGACTACAGCCAATCGCGTCTACACCAAAGCCAATCCGGCAGTAGTCACAATTCGCGGCAATAGCGTCTGGGGAAGTGGCTTTATTATCAGTAACGATGGTTATGTCGTTACCAACGCTCACGTCATTAAAGGGCAACCAGCCGTAGTGACACTAATCATGGCAGATGGGAAAACCGAAATACCCGCCGATGTGGTGGGATTCGGCAAAAATGGGCTAGATTTGGCATTACTTAAAATCAATCGTCGGGGTCAAAAATTCCCGACAGTTGCCCTCAGTCAGACGACCTTTAGAGTCGGGGATAATGCCTATGCCATCGGTACGCCGTTTGACGAAGCTTTCCAAAATACATTGACTACTGGGATCGTCAGTGCCATCCGCGAAGGTGGTAAGTTTATCCAGCATAATGCCGCTATCAATCCAGGGAATTCTGGTGGGCCATTATTAAACGATAGAGGTGAAATAATTGGTGTCAATACAGGTGGATTTGGTAGAGATACAGGCACTGTCGGGATTAACTATGCCATCGGTGTCGATTTAGTCCGTCAATTTATTATCGAAGCACGTCAGGGTAAAAGTTCGCCTGTCGCGACGATCGCCACTGAATAACTTTTGTAAAGAACCAGCCGTGCTATTGCATATTTCACTAGTTAACCACCCGATCTAGACAAATAGCAGTAGCGAACTCGTCAATTTCCTGGCATACTCACATTCAATTAACTTAACTAATTCTCATGCAATTACATCACCAAATCCGTTCCTCATTTAACTCGAATATCGTCCGCACGATCTGGTTATCCACCCTCGCCATCGTTACCGGATCTTTACTGAATGCAGTACCCGCAGTAGCCAGCCCCCAAACGATTGCCCAAACCGCGCCGACAATTCAATTTTATTGCGGTAAAGCCGCAGATGCTAGCAGTAAAAGCAACCTCCCGGCTACTCTTGCCAAAGTTTCTGGTTATGAAGAAGAACCCGTATTAATTATCTGGAAAAGCGAAGCTTTTAAAACCACACCCCAACAACGGTGCGAAACAGTCTCGCCCAAATTTCAAGCCGCACTGCAACAAGGGCGCAATTATCTGACTGCGGGTATCGATAAAAAAAGTGGGTTGGGGATGATTTGCGCGCTAGCTAATGCCGAACAATCTTGCGATCGCACGAATATGTTATTCACCCTTAAATCTTATCAAGATGCTGGTACTACCATCGAACAACTTTCTAACGTCCTAGCCGGAACGGCGAGTTCGCCGCTGTATCAAAGCAGTGGTAATCGAGTTGTCGATCTCCGCAATTTTGCTCTATTACGAAAAAAGTAGTTGACAAATGACGATCGATAATCGATTCTCGATCTGTGGGTCTTTGGCGTTCGCAAAGCCTACCGTAGGTACAGCCTCTGGAGAAAGAGAATCGCTACGGCGAACTAACTTACAGATCTAGGAGGATGTCCGAATAGGTTTTTTGATGTGGATCGTAGATCTAAATCCCCCAACCCCCTTGGAAAGGGGGCTAAGATCCGGTTCCCCCCTGCTTGGTGCAACGCACGCTGAGGGAACCTCAGCGCGATTGCATCCGCTTTTTAAGGGGGGCTAGCGGCTCGCGCACGCCTCTGTCTCCCGACGGTTTAGCGGCGTTTTAATTCGGGGGTTCCCCCCGAATAAAAAAACGACAAGACAGCGAGACAAGACAGGGGGGATTTCTAGGGTTTAAGCCGAACATAATTGAGTTCTCAGACATTCTCTAATAACATTTGGAATTTTAGATTAGGAAAACGTTTTAATAAATATGAAAAATAGCTTAATTACGCTCTTTATCTTCGGTGGATTAACTGTTGGTTCTACCCTATTATCAATCCAGGCGATCGCCC
The DNA here is from genome assembly GCF_025361915.1 of Chamaesiphon sp. GL140_3_metabinner_50. Classification (GTDB taxonomy): domain Bacteria; phylum Cyanobacteriota; class Cyanobacteriia; order Cyanobacteriales; family Chamaesiphonaceae; genus Chamaesiphon. The sequence continues at coordinate 723 of NZ_JANYJC010000251.1, read as the reverse complement.
AATCGCCTACTAAAGTAGTGAGGTTTTATTGCGGTCAAACTTTCGACCCCAGTACCAATGCGATCGTCCCGACTACCTTAGTTGCTAGCTCTGCCAAACGCGAACCCGTCGCCTTGATTCAATGGAAATCGAAAATTAGTGGTAAGTATACCCCCCAAGTTCGCTGCAATATGGTTTCAGACAACTTTCAACAGGCATGGCAAGCTAAACGACTAAATTATCTCACTGCTGGAGTCGATAAAAAGTCAGGGTTAGGAATTATTTGTGGAGCTAAAGATCGCGCGACTAGCTGTACGAGATCGAGCATGTTATTTACCTTGGCGAATGGTGCCGACGCAACTGAAACGATCGAACGGATCAAAGATATTAAAGTTGGCAACAATAGCATTCCACTTCCCCAAAGTGCTGGAGATGGCATTGTCGATCTTGAAAGTATTATTAATTAATCATGAATAGATTATTTAGATCGATCGCGATCGCTTTATTTCTCCCTATTCTCATCCTGCCATCCCCATCTCTAGCTAGAGATACAACAGATAACGTTCAATTTTTTTGCGGTCGCATCAATCAATCTGGCGCGATCGTTCCGACAACTCAAGCGGTAAGTAGTGGCACAAGTGAGCCTGTTTCATTGATTCTTTGGAAATATCCACCGCCGAAAGGGATGACCAATCAACAACGTTGTGAAACAGTATCCAAGCGATTTCAATTGGCATGGGATCG
>NZ_JANYJC010000246.1 GCF_025361915.1 Chamaesiphon sp. GL140_3_metabinner_50 | reverse complement strand
GGTTTTAGCTATTAGGTTTTATCCCATCGCTAATACCCAATACCTAATATCTAACACCCAAATCTTTAACATTGGTTATAACCAACAACCTGCGTTATTAGCCGCACTAACTATCGAGACTTTTACATTCATTAACAAAATCGTTAACCGAACGATTATATTAAATTACCACATTTAACCATGAATCAACCTAACGAATTCACTCAATTTAACACTACCGATCTTTCACAATTAGCAATGATTCCGGACAGGAAAACATCGAATTGGAATAGATTAAGTCTTAAAACTAAAGTAACATTACTGTCGATCGCGATAGGATTGGCACCGATTGGCTTAATTGGTGGATTTAGTTATGCCCAAATTAATAATGCACTCAAGGAGCAAACAGTCAAAGATCAAAAAGTTAGAGCAACTCAAATTGCCGATAAATTTAATCGGTTTATCTTCGAGCGGAATGGAGATGTGGAAACGCTAGCAGTTCAACCAGTTTTTAATGATGCTAAAGTATCAACGTCTACACCTATTGAAGGTAAAGCTAAATTATTAGACCAATATATTAATAGTTATAAAGTTTATGATAGCATTGCTTTTTTCGATCTCAAAGGTAATTCAATCGTTCAAAGTAAAGGTACGCCATTAAGCAATCACCTCGATCGGGCATATTTTCAAGAAGTCTTAAAAACTGGTAAAACAGTTATTTCTAATCCAGAAAAATCTCAGAGTACTGGTAAAGTGGTCATCCATTTTGCCGCACCAGTTAAAGATAGCAAGACCGGACAAATTATCGGCGTGATGCGGACGCGATCGCCTGTAGAGCGACTAGAAGAACCCCTCAAACTTTTTCAATCTAAGCACGAAGATTATCATATTTCTGATAGTCGGACTGGTAAAGTATTTATTAGTTCTAACGGTGACTATACCGATAAAGTCGAGGATGCCGATCTAAAATTGGCGCGGGAAAAAGGCGTGATGGTCGAGCATCGCACCGCTTTAGTGCAAACTGGTGATGCCAAAAATGCTAACGATCTCGGCAACCATGCAGAACTGATGACTGCGGCTGGCTTTGGCAAGCTGGAGGGGATGCAACAATTACCGTGGACTGTTGTATCGGTCATCGATGAGGAGGAGGCTTATTCGACTCTATCGGGACTGTTGCTGACAATTTTAGCGGGGGCGGGGTTGACGGGGTTATTTACCGTTGCGTTATCGACCTTAATTGCCGAGCGCACTACCAAACCGATCGAAGATGCCGCTAGAGCGGTTGAAAGAATCGGTCAAGGCGACTTTAACAGTCGGGTAGAAGTGACTAGCGAAGATGAAATCGGTCAATTGGGTAGCAACATCAACCTGATGGCGAGCCAAATTAAAGGACTGATTTCCGAGCAAGCCGAACAAACCAGACGGACGGAATTATATGCCGAAATTTCGCGGGCGCGGACGGGCGAAGATCTGGTCGCTCCCCTGTCTCAGGTGCTGATTGAGGCTAGAGAAATTCTCAAAGCCGATCGATTGGTGGTCTATCGGTTTATGGCAGACAATTGCGGCTATATCGCGGGGGAATCTTTTGGTGCTGGCGGTAGTAGCGCGATCGCCGAGCAGGTTAACGATCCTTGTATTCCCGATGGAATGCTGGCGGCTTACGCTCAAGGGCGAGTCATTGCCAATGATACCGTCAGCGATGGCAACTATCATCCCGATCACAAAGCCTTATTAAGCCGCCTGGATATTAAGTCTAATCTGATCGTGCCGATCGTTCAAAATGGTAACTTATTGGGGCTATTAATCGCTCACCACTGCCGACAGGCTCATGCTTGGCAAGAGTGGGAGAGCATTTATCTGACTAAATTTGCCGAACAAATCGGCATCTCGCTCAGTGGTTACACGATCTCCGAGCGCGGACAGCTCGAAGCCATCAAACAGCGCGATAAAGCAGTGCGCGAGCAAATGTTTGCTAGTATCTCTCGCGCTCAAACCGCGCTAGAAATGGCGGCACCACTGGGGGTAATTCTCGAAGAAAGCCGCACTAAACTCAAAGCCGATCGAGTTGTAGTCTATCGCTTTTTCCCATCTAAAGGCGGTCATGTCGTCGGCGAATCAGTTTTACCTGGGTTTATGAAGGCTCTAGACGAGCGGATCGAAGATGCTTGTATCCCGCAAACATTGATGGATGACTACGCTCAAGGTCGGACGATCGCCACTAATGATACGATGGGTAGCGATTATCATCCCGAACACAAAAAATTATTTACCAAGCTGCAAATTAAATCTAATCTCGTGGTGCCGATCCTGCAAGGTACCAGCGTGTTAGGGTTGCTAGTCGCTCACCATTGCAAAGAGACTCATAATTGGGAAGAGTGGGAAACCGAGTACCTGCTTGAATTTGCCAAACCGATCGCTTCTTGTTTGGGCGGTTTTGCGGCTACCGAGCGGAGTAAATACGAAGCCGACGCAGCCAGCCAACGTGCCGATACTTCTAAGAAAGAGAACGAAAATCGTCAAAAAGAACTGCTCCGCCTGTTGATGGAAATTGAAGGTGCGTCTGAGGGTGACTTAACAGTCCGATCGGAAATTAGCGACGGGGAAATTGCGATCGTCGGTGACTTCTTTAACTCGATTATCGAAAGTCTCCGCGACATTGTCACTACAGTAAAAGAAGCTGCGGGACAAGTAAACGGCTCGATCGGCGAAAACGAATCGGAAGTAAGATTGCTCACCGATGCCGCCACCAAGCAAGCAGACCAAATTCAACTGACTTTAGCAAAAATCGAAAAAGTTACCACTTCGATTCAATCGGTGGCTACAGACGCGCGGTTAGCCGCCTCTGTCGCGACATCTGCTGCCTCCACCGCCGAAGTTGGCGGACAAGCAATGGATCGGACCGTTGCCAGTATCGTCCAACTGCGCGAAACCATTTCGGAAACTGCCAAGAAAGTAAAACGCTTAGGTGAATCTTCGCAACAGATTTCTAAAGTTACCGGATTGATCGACCAAATCGCCCTCCAAACTAACCTCCTGGCAATTAACGCCAGTATCGAAGCCGCTCGTGCGGGTGAAGAAGGACGCGGTTTCGCAGTTGTCGCCGAAGAAGTTGGCGAACTCGCCGCGCAATCTGCCGCAGCTACCAAAGAGATTGAAAAAATTGTCGAAACCATTCAGCGCGAAACCAGCGCGGTGGCTCAGGCAATGGAACTCAGTACCGCTCAAGTAGTCGAAGGTACTCAATCTGTCGAACAAACCAAAACCAGTTTGAAACAGATTATTGCACTTTCCAATCAAATGGATGCCTTCTTGCAATCGATCTCTACCGCCACGATCGATCAAGTCGAAACCTCCCAAGCTGTAAAAGTCGATATGGCAGCAGTCGCCCTGATTTCCGAGCAGACTTCCGACTCTTCCAAACAAGTATCTACCTCGCTTCAGCAAACGGTAACGATCGCTCAAGCACTCCAAGCCTCGGTAGGTAAGTTTAAAGTTAATGCCGATCGGAATTAGGGGATAGATGGGAGATGGGAGTTCGGAGATGGGAGATAGGCAATAGGCGATAGGCGATAGAAGATAAAAGAGGGGATTAGACTACTCTTTACTCCACACACTATATCTATCACCCTGCATTCTTCTCCCATCTCCCATCTCCGAACTCCAAACTCCCATCTCCAAACTCCCATCTCCAAACTCCGAACTCCCATCTCCCATCTCCCATCTCCTATGATTACTTCAGATCGAGAACAACAAATTAAACTCCAATTTTTGGACGAAGCGATCGATTATTTAGAGACGATCGAATCGGGACTGCTGGGGCTGGGTGCTGGTAAAGTAGATGCCAAGCAGTTAGATGCCCTCATGCGTGCGGCGCACTCGATTAAGGGTGGCGCGGGGATGATGGGATTCACTACTCTGGCTGGGCTGGGGCACCATCTTGAAGATTATTTCAAGATTATTCAGTATGGTAAATCGGCAGCTCCCGATGATGAAGTCGAACGCCTGCTGCTGGGGACGATCGATAAATTAGGGCAAATTGTTGCCCTCAATCGTCAAGGGCAAGATGCCGACAAGCTCTGGCTAGAAAAGCAGGTACAGCCACTATTCGATCGGCTGCGCGAACTGTTGGGCGAGTTTAATCCTGAAGATGAAGCCAATATGTTGGCTTCTGAATCGGGTGAAGATATTCTCACTTTTCTGTTTGAGTCAGAAGTAGAACGCTCTCTGACACAGTTGGAGATATCTGTCAATAGCGACAATTCTGGGAGTTTGTACGACGAATTGCTCGTCAGTGCCGAGGAATTAGGCGGTTTGTCCGAAATGGTCGAACTCCCCGCCTTGAGGCAGCTATGCGAGTCGGTATTGGCGCATATTAAAGGACAACCCCATCGAGTCCGGGCGATCGCCGCACTAGCTCTAGCCGCATGGCGACGCACTCAGGCACTAGTCCTGATCGGTCAAACAAGCAATCTCCCCTGCGAAATCGAGCTGCCAGGATCGGGAATTGTCAGCATCAGCGAAGCCGCAACTATCCCCGAATGGCACGACGATACCGATGTCTCGACCTACTTAGGCGACGGTATTACCACGCTGGATAAAAGTCAGCAGGTACCGCAATCGGCTAGAATCATCCAATCGTCGATTACTCACGACTCGCTCGATCTTCAAGACTTTACCCTCGATACACCGCTCACCATCGACGATCTCGGCGGTCGAGACGACACCAAGAGCGAGTATGCAGGCAGATTTGGAACTGGTACCAGCGCGCACGACTTCCCCACCCTTACCGATCCCTTTGCCGCCGATAGCACCACCGCGCCGCCATTCTCGACCATTACCGATAGCAGCGAACTAGATGCCTTCGCCACGAGCGAACAATATTCCGACGGCTTCCACCTTCGCAGCACCGTCGTCCCCGACGCTGATGAAGAAATCGTCGATGCTTTTGAGATGCTAGATCTCAGTGGCGATCTCTCGCTCGATACCGACGCATCCGGATTATTATCGGATTTATCTGGTTTCCTCGGTGAAGATCTCCCCTCCGAGATTTCTTCGGCAGTCTTTAAAATTAATCCTAAAGGTGCGTCCAAAGCCACATCCAAAGCCGCAATTACCAGCGACCTCGATCGCGAAGCCGCAGACCTGCTCAGTGCGCTAGATGCCGCCCCAGAAGTCATCGACGACACCCCCGCAGATCGCGAACAGGTGGCAGCTAAGTCTAAAGCTCCCGCCCAAGCCGAACAAACCATTCGTGTGGCGACCAAGCAATTAGCAGAAATTGGCGACTTATTCGGCGAACTAACGATCGATCGCAATGGCTTAAATCTCAACCTCCAAGGTTTGCGCCAACTAGTCGCCAATCTCCAAAATAAAGTCAAACAATTAGAACAATCTAACTTCAAACTCAGGGAAGCTTACGACCTAACTAGCACACCAGAAAGGTTACCTAATAGCGATGAAACCTGGACTCAGAGCGGCACTAGCCTGACTAGTAATTTAACCGACGAACTAGATTTATTAGAATTCGATCGCTATAGCGAACTTCACTTCCTCTCCCAGGAAGTCATGGACAATATCGTCCAAATTGAAGAACTAACCACCGACCTCGATACCCAACTCAACGATACCGAGCGCACCAATCGCGACCTGAATCGGACTGCCAAACAACTGCAAACAGGCTTAACTCAAGTCCGAATGCGCCCGATTTCCGAACTGTTCGATCGCTTTCCCAGAGCCATTCGCAACCTATCGATCGAACATTCTAAACCGATCGATCTCCAGCTTAAAGGCGGTACCACCCTCATCGAGCGGAGCATTCTCGAAGCTCTTAACGATCCGTTAATGCACTTACTCCGCAACGCCTTCGATCATGGCATCGAACCCAGTGCCGTTCGTCGCGCTAGTGATAAGTCAGACACGGGTAAAATTGAAATCAGTGCGACCTATCGCGGTAACCAAACCGTAATTACCATTAAAGATGATGGTGGCGGTATCGACCTCGATAAAATCCGCGCCAAAGTCAAAAAAATGGGGATTGACGATAAAGAAATCGCCAATTTTAAAGATAACGAACTAATCGATCTGATCTTTGAACCGGGCTTTAGTACCGCCGATAAGCTCACCGATTTATCTGGACGCGGTGTGGGCATGGATGTGGTCCGTACCAACATTCGCGCCTTACGCGGCGATATCTTTGTCGATACCAAACTTGGTAAAGGTAGTACGTTTACCATCACCGTACCGTTTACCCTCTCCGTCGTCCGCGTTTTAATCGTCGAAGTCAACGGACTCTGGCTGGCAATTCCCAGTAATATCGTCGAAGAAATTATCTTACTCAATCCCGATCGGATTATCAGCACTGCCGGACAAAAGATGCTCCAGTGGGAAGACTTTACCGTCCGCTTAATCCAACCTGGAGACTATCTGCGAATTCCCGATTTTACCCCGCCACTAGCAACTACCAACACCCCAACGATCGACTGTCCCACCGTCTTAATGATCGACCAAGGACAAGATGTAGTAGCCGTCGCGATCGATAAATTTTGGGGCGAACAAGAAGTTACCATTCGCCAACCCCAAGGTAATATTAAAATGCCCCCCGGCTTTACGGGTTGTACCATCCTCGGCGACGGTCGGATCGTCCCGCTCTTAGATGCGATCGAATTCGTCCGCTGGATCGATGGCGATTTTGGTGCCAACTCACTGCGAACTAATACCCTCAACTTCAATACCGAAGATACTCATAATACCTCAGCCCCTGCCGCAACAGTCCAACGCGATCGCATCCTCGTTGTCGATGACTCGATTAACGTCCGTCGCTTTGTGGCCCTCACCCTCGAAAAAGCGGGCTATTTAGTCGAGCAAGCCAAAGATGGTCAAGAAGCCGTCGAAAAACTCCAAACAGGTATTCAAGTCCAAGCTGTAGTCTGCGATGTCGAAATGCCCCGCATGGACGGCTATGGCTTCCTAGCAACCGTCAAAGGTGCGGCTCAGTTCAAAAACATCCCCGTGCTAATGCTCACCTCTCGCAGCGGCGATAAGCACCGTAAGATCGCCATGAATCTCGGCGCGAGTGCCTACTTTGCCAAACCATTTAAAGAGCAAGAGTTATTGGCTAGCTTGAGTCAGTTAATTGTTAAGTAGATGGGAGTAAGGAGTAAGGAGTAAGGAGTAAGGAGTAAGGAGTAAGGAGTTGAGATACTGGGAAGATTAAAACTCTATCCACTATCCACTACTCCCTATCCCCTATTCCCTATTCCCTTCCGAACATCTGTAAACATTGATTGAAAAAGTTACTATTACGCAACGAAAGATCTATATTGAAAAGTAGTAATAGTTTTGGTGACACCCAATGGAAAAGCAGAAATATCGCATGAACTGTACTTTGACCTTTAGTGACATCTATGGGCAGATTATAATTTGGTTGATGGTCATATTCCTCAGTCTGGCTTCTGCTTTATCTCTGTGGAGTACTACGCGTCAAATTTATGCACTGGCAACAGTCGGATTGATTTTAGTTTTATCCTTACCATTCTTACTGTTTGCCTTTGTTACCACGCTCCTCAATCACATTGAATTCGTGCCGCTAGAAGTTAACGAAACCACTAGTAGCAGCACCAACAAGCACCGCAAAGTCGAGCCTGCGACTGTGTAGATATAGTTTCGGTAACGATCTCAAGCCATATAGCAACAGCCAGGGAGATTAGGACAGTACAACTAGTGCTGTTACAAACCTGACTTTTTGGAAAAGTCGGGTTTGTGTCCTAACCGATATGGCAACTGCCATAAATAGAGGTAGGGGCAATTCAGGAATTGCCCCTACCTCTATTTATGGCAGTTGCCATATCGGTTAGGACACAAATCCGACTTTTCCAAAAAGTCAGGTTTGTAACAGCACTAGTTG
>NZ_JANYJC010000230.1 GCF_025361915.1 Chamaesiphon sp. GL140_3_metabinner_50 | reverse complement strand
CGGCTCACCTTTGGTTATTTTCCCCGTCAAAAGAGGTGAGACAGCGACGCATCGACCGGGAGGTTTCCTCTCGGTTGTGTGCGTCAAGACAAGACAGGGGAAACCAAGCGACGTTTGTGGGGGAAGCTTCCCACTCAGAGCTTCGCGCCCAAGAACGCACTTTTCGCTTTCAACTTTCAACTTTCGACTTTTTACATGGATCGGATTCAAGCCAAACTACAGCAGGTATGGGGATATACCGAACTGCGATCGCCTCAACGCGAGATTATTGAATGCTTACTAGCAGATCGCGACGCACTGATTGTGATGCCGACGGGGGGCGGTAAATCTTTGTGTTTTCAAATTCCTGCTTTATTGAGTAGTGGCGTTACCCTAGTTATTTCGCCACTGGTAGCCTTGATGGAAAATCAAGTACAGGAATTAACCGCCAAAGGATTGGCGGCTGGCTTATTGCATAGCGAACTCCCTCCCAAAAGTCGCATCCAGACATTACAAGCTCTAGAAACCGGACGCTTGCGGCTGTTATATATCTCGCCAGAAACCCTACTCAATCAGACAGTCTGGGCGAAATTGTGCCAGCCCGAACTTCAGATCGATCGACTGATTCTCGATGAAGCTCATTGCCTGGTACATTGGGGCGAAACCTTTCGTCCCACATACCGCCGCTTGGGGGCGATCCGCACCGCCTTAATTCAATCTAAGCGTGCAGGTACCAAAATGGCGATCGCCGCCTTTACAGCCACGGCTGACCCCCGATCGCAGCAGATAATTAGCCGCGTTTTGCAACTCCAGCAGCCAGCCGAATTTATTCTCAATCCGCACCGTCCGAATCTCAAGTTATCAGTCAAGCAAATCTGGACTCCACGCGGGCGCAAAAAACACCTAACCGAGTTTATCGATAAATACCCGCGTCAGTCGGGGCTGGTATACGTCAGAACCCGCGACACCAGCGAAGAATTAGCTGCATGGTTGGCAGCGCGAGGCGATCGCACAGTGGCTTATCACGCGGGTTTGAGTCCCCAAGCTCGGCGACGAGTCGAGAGCGAATGGTTGAGTGGTAAATTACAGTACGTGGTGTGTACCTGTGCCTTCGGGATGGGGATTAATAAAGCAAATGTCCGCTGGATCGCGCATTTTCATCCGCCCGTATTACTCGCCGAATACATTCAAGAAATCGGTCGGGCTGGACGGGACGGACAGCTTGCAGAGGCGTTATTATTAGTATGCGAGGCGACCGGATTATTGTATCCAGAAGATCGTCAGCGATCGCGATTTTTTGGCGAAAGTATCGATCGTCATTACGATCTGGCGACTACTTTAGCCAAGCAACTCCCCGCCAGTGGCGACATCCGCGAGATCGAGCAGAAATTTCCCCAGAGCTTGGTTGCCCTATCTTTACTACACAGCGTGGGTGAATTAGTCTGGGAAACCCCGTTTAATTATCGACGCATCGAGACTGGTAAACCACCCGATTGGAAAGTGTTACAGACTCAACAGCAACAAGTTTTCCGAGAAATTACGACGTATATCACTCACTCCGGCTGTCGCTGGGCATTTCTACTCGCCGCTTTCGGCTCCCCCCAGCCAAAAACCTGGCGTTGCGGCAATTGTGATAATTGCCAACGTCGCTAAACTCACATCTTGCACCAGTGAGCATGTTGGGTTTCATTCTTCAACCCAACCTACAGATCTTTTCTTACTTATTACTTCTTACTCCCTAAAGCCTAAAACCTAAAACCTAAAGCCTAATCCCATGAATTCCTCCCATCACGAGCGACACACCGCCGAACTCCATCAGATGCAACGGGCGATTGCGGGATTGTTAGTATATCAAGATATCTTAAATAGTGAGGTTGGTAAGGCGGCGATCGAACTACTAGATGCGATCGCCAATCGCGATCGATCGCAAGCTACTGCCTTAATTTGTTTGACTGCTTACGGACGTTTTTTTAAAGCGTTGGCTGCTGAAAATTGTGGTTGGGAAGAATATTTAATCGATCGGATCTTACAAGCCGAAAATCCGTTTACGCTTCAGGCTCAAAATATTGCTGTTGATGTTCCGAACGGTACGCTTGACAAATATTTATCACCAGCTCTAGTCATGGCTGCCAGACAAGATTTACAATCTTTATATACGCTCTATATTAACGGTCACTATATTCCTAAGTGGGTACAGCAAGTTGGTGAAAATCCAGTTTGCTGGATTGAAAGTAGCCCAATCGATCGAATCGAAAATCGCGGCAGAGCCAATATTGTAAGTAAATTAGACTGTAAAAATTGGGGTGAATCTACAGATGTACCAGATAACTGGGGTGAATTACTAGAAGATATCGTGCGGTATTACCAGGAATCGGGACTGGGGATATTTGGTAAATATCGAGCATTGAGATGGCAGAATAGTCTCGTGGGAATTACCACACCCGATCGAATCGAGATCGAACAGCTTATCGGTTACGAGCTGCAAAAAGATACGCTAATTAAAAATACCAAAGCATTGCTTTCAGGTAAACCAGCTCTAAATATTTTGTTATATGGTGGTAAAGGCACGGGTAAATCATCGCTGGTTAAAAGCTTACTCAATTATTTTACCGATAGTCAATTAAGACTAATTGAAGTCAGTAAAACCGATATGCGCGATCTGTCGATAATTCTCGATCGAATTGCTGATTTACCGCAAAAATTTATTATTTTCATCGACGATCTTTCATTTGAAGCCGATGATGAGGCTTTCAAAGCCCTAAAAGTCGTTCTAGAAGGCAGCGTCACCGCTAGACCTGCTAATGTAGTCGTGTATGCCACTTCCAATCGGCGGCATTTAGTTAGAGAATATTTTGCAGATCGACCGCGCCCTCAAGATGCTGACGACATTCAGATGTGGGATACCGTCCAAGAAAAACTATCATTCAGCGATCGGTTTGGCATTACACTAACCTTTGAGCCTGCCGACCAACCTAAATATCTCGAAATCGTCCATCATTTAGCAACTTCAGCACAATTGCCGATCGAGCGTGACGATCTGGAAAGACGTGCCTTACAATGGGCAACAAGACACAACGGACGCTCTGGGCGCACTGCGCGACAATTCATCGATTACCTGATGGGGAATGACGGAGAGTGAGTTCAACAGCTAGAAACATTAGCTGCTACGCAATTGAAGTGTCAACAGCCGATTGTAAAAAATAGTAAATTATCAACATAAAATTACTAACCCATTCGGAACTTTAAGGTAACGTAGTGTTTCTTAAATTTAATAATCGATCGAAACATAAACTTATGACAATCTGGAAAATGAAATCTTTACCCAATCGCCTTGCTAACCTCACTCTAGCCGCGATCGCTGTAGTTAGCAGCAATATTGCCTTCGTTCCAGCCAGTCAGGCTACAGCCACCACTAGCTTTGTCTGTGGTACCTCGAATGGTAAGCCAGCAACCATCGCTAAAACCAAAAAAGGCGATATCACGATCGTTGTCTGGAGTTCGGAAGACTTTAGCGGTTCGGGATTTAACCCCCAAACTCGTTGTCAGCAGGTGTCGGCTAGATTTCAATCGATGTATCGCAGCGGACAGTTAAAATATATTACTGCTGGCACTGTTAATAACATGCCTGTAGTGTGTGCGACAAAGCAACTCAAAGGTGTTTGCAACCCTCAAAATCAGCTCTACACGCTCAAGCCTAATGCCGATCCTAAACTGACAATCTCGAAATTAATGGCAATTCGCAATCGCGCTACTTCTAGCATTATTGAAGAAAGCGGTAAACTTCCCAGCACGAGTGAAGCTCAAAATACTTCGATCGACATCGATTGGCTCGAAGAAAACTAATCGACACTAAATTCTACTCGCAACTATTCAAGGTCTGATTGTCAAACCCCGCATCTTTGAGATGCGGGGAATTGTGAGCATTCAGAACCCTGTAGAATACGATCGGTACATTCTATACTTCATCGGGGTCGATCCCCAAATCCCGCAGTTTTGCGGCTAATCTTGCTACCCGCTCTTGTGCCTGTTGGGACTCAGCTTGTGCTCGTTGGGACTCAGCTTGTGCTCGTTGGGACTCGGCTTGTGCCTGCCTAGCTTTGATAATTTCTAGTTGCGTCCGCTGCTGCTCTAGCTTTACCCATTCAGTTGGGGTGGGATAACGTTGGTTATTTTCATCGTACCAATAAAGCCACTCTCTGGTGAGTCCGCTGTAGTCACCTCGCTCGTAACCGATCCCTAAGCCGATTTCTGGCATCCATAGCGGGTTACTAGCTTGGAGCTGATAGCTGCCATTTACTAGTTTATAAATTTCTAGCTTAGGTTTGCGTCGCCGTTGGGAATTATAAATTACATAGTACAGAACTCCAAGCTCGGCATATCGAACGAGCTTGGTAGTATATTCTTTTCGATAGGTAGGTGAGACGATTTCGATCGCGAGGCTGGGTACGATTAGTTCGTCCCATAGGACATAACTAGGTCGTAGTTCTTCATCATAGACTCGTTCTACACCCAAGCTGAGGAAGCCATCAGGCACGATGGGGGGTAAGTCTGGATCGAAATAAATCGCCATATCGATTCCAAATAACCAATCCATCCGCTGTGCCCACAAAATTAGCAG
>NZ_JANYJC010000203.1 GCF_025361915.1 Chamaesiphon sp. GL140_3_metabinner_50 | reverse complement strand
CGATAACCTGCCCATCCCATCTATCTAGTTAGTACGAGAGGACAGTCAAATTCATCGGCGATTGTCGGGAAACTATCCACAAACTGGTTGCGTTCTGACATTGCCGCTAGTAGTTGTTTGGCGACATCTTGGGCGATTTCTAGTGTTTCAGTCAGACTAGGAGCTTGTGCGATTAATCCAGGTAACGCGTCAGAAGTAGCTAGATAGAATCCTTCTGGTAATTTTTCGATATGAACGTTAATTAGTCTTTCCACTGAATTACTGTCGTACAATTTTAAGGTTTCGGTAAAAGGTTGGGGAAGATTCAACTTAGCGATCTGTGCCTACTGTGGCAGACGTTCTGGAAACGAGGTACTCGCATTTAAATTATGACACATCTAGCCGATCGATACTATCGCTAATAAGTTATTGTTAGTTTAATTTCAGTAACTTGGCGTACATATTTTTATACTGAGTATCTAATTTGCTGTTGGTAGCTACCTCGATCGAGGTTTCGCCTGTAAGCTGTGCTAGTTCGGACAGTAGTTGTTGTTGCTCTTGCGTCAGGGCGTGCAAGCGATCGACGATCTCTGTAACGCGCTCGGTAGGAGCAGTTAGAGTTAAGTGTGAGTCTAACCGATCGCTCGTAGTATTATTGTGCCCAAATTTGCGCCGAATCGATCTCCACATGAGTCCAAAAATCGGCTGGAGCAGCTTAAATGGTGTCGTGAGTACAAATAACCAAGTTTGCTCGATGCCCCGCCCGATCGCCTTAATTAGCCCCCATGCAGAGAAGATTATTAGTAAGCACAATCCCAAACTTACCAAGGGATGGGCACTCAACCAAGTCAAATAGGGGTGTGCTGCAAACCACTGGGTAAAATAGTTACCAACCGCACGTTCGATCGATTCCGAAATATCCATGATTAGGCTTTGGACGTACTGAAAATTTTTCAGACTTCGGCTGAGTTGGTGTACCCCCCCCAACCCCCCCTTATAAAGCGGATGCGTGCAATGTTCGGGTTCCCCGACAGTGTAAGCGCACCAAGCAGGGGGGGCTTTTCTTGCTCCCTCCCCTTTATAAGGGGAGGGTTGGGGTGGGGTAAAGGACTACGCAGCAACTCTAGAGTACTCTACAGTGCCTACTGAGCCTCGATCGCTTCGCTGCTGAGGTTAAATAACACCTGAAGCGTGTGCATGGCTTTTTTACGGGTTTCGCTATCTTCTTGAGCGCGAAGTTGTACCATCGGATCTTGGAGAATTTTATTGACGATGCCTTTAGTCAAAGCTTCGATCGCTTCTTGATGGCGTTCGCCAAATTCGGCTCCCAATCTAGATAAAGCTTTTTCTAGCTCTTGCATCCGGATTGCTTCCATTTTATCGCGCAAACAGTTGATAGTGGGAACTGTTTCGAGCAATTGCCACCAACTGTTAAAGTTTTCGACTTCTTCATCTAAGATGCCTTCGGCTTCTTGCGCCATTTGCTGGCGGCGTTCCTGATTTTGAGCGACGACGGCTTTAAGATCGTCTACGTTAAAAGCCCGAATATTGGCTAACTCATTGACATCGCTGTGGACGTTGCGGGGTACGGAGATGTCAAAAATCATCAGGGAGTGATGCGGATCGATGACTGCTGTTAGTTTAGCAGCATTTAATAATGGCTCTGTCGCAGAGGTACTGGTAAAAACGATCGTGGAAGTGGCGATCGTACTCATCATCTCCGTCATCGGTTGGAGTTGCAAGTCGATCGCCGTAAACATTTGTTTGAGTTCTTCAGCGCGTTTTACCGATCGATTTAAAATCGTCACATCGGTAGCACCTTTAGAAATCAGATGCTGTACCAATAACCTAGACATCTTACCCGCGCCTAAAATTGCAATCCGATGATTGTCGAAATTGCAGACTTTCATGTGTGCTAATTCTACCGCAGCCGAACTGATCGACACTGCACCCGTACCGATACTCGTTTCCGTGCGGACGCGTTTCCCGGCGGTGAGAGCTTGACGGAATAGCCGATTGAGAATCGAACCCATCCCTTTATACTGCTGTCCGATTTTGTGCGTTTGTTTGACTTGAGCGAGGATTTGCCCTTCACCCAGTACCAAACTATCTAAACCACCAGCCACTCTCATCAGGTGCATGACGGCATCTTTGTGCAAGAGCATAAATAAATGCTGCTTGAGATCTTTGATGGGCAGTTTACCAAATTCTGACAGAAATTGGATCGCATCCTGTACGCCGCGATCGGCTGTAGGCGTAACGATGTAGATTTCTAGGCGATTGCAAGTGCTGAGGATCGTCGCCTCTTGAATGTGGGGATAACTGCACAGAGTTTGAATCGCCGCTTCCATCTGCGTATCGGGAACGCTGAGTTTTTCACGTATTTCTACAGGTGCGGTTTTGTGACTCAAACCGATAACAGCAATATTCATATCTGCTCCGCGTTCAAAAGGTGATAATTAATTTTTAAAGTTTTGTTATTTAAGTTACGGACATTCAACCGTTGACAACGCAAGATAGATAGGTACGTTGTGTGTCATGCCAACTGGTGGCTGTCTTTGACATTGTATACAATCACTGTCTATCTTGCTCCGATCTCAGCGACTTGTAAATGGTTCTTCATTAGGCTTTAGGCTTTAGGTATTGAAATTTAGCGTTTGAGGGTTTGCCTGTAGGCTCCAGATTTTGAGTTTTAGGCTCTAGGTGTTAGTTATTTAAAGGGATGCCTGCATCCCTAAAGCCTAAAGCCTAAAGCCTAAAGCCTAACCCCTAGCGCAGGCTAACTGTCTGAGGTTTGTCGCTCATGTGAATGGTATCGACGAACCGAGCAGTTTTGGACTGACTGGAGATAACTAGAGTATGAGTCCGTGCGCCACCTTTAAAGAAGTTAACGCCGTTCATGATATTCCCGGAGGTAATCCCAGTACCAGCGAACAGGACATTTTTACCACAAGCTAGTTCTTCAGCAGTGTAGACTTTATCAGGGTCGGTGATGCCCATTGATTTGAGACGTTCGATGTTCGCTTCTTTACTTTCGCCGATCAAACCAGTTTTGACAACTGCGGGATCGTAGATCAATTGTCCTTGGAAGTGAGCGTCTAAACAACGGAGAGCCGCTGCGGAAATTACCCCTTCAGGAGCCGCACCGATACCCATCAGCGCGTGAATGTTGGTACCTGCAAAACCGCAGTTGATTGCCGCACCAACGTCACCATCGCTAATTAGGGCAACGCGCGCGCCAGCAGCCCGAATTTCGGCAATCAGATCGTTGTGACGTTCGCGTTTCATGACGACGACAACTAATTCTTCGATCGCGAGATCCAGACACTGCGATAAAATCTTGAGGTTTTCGGTAGCAGATTTGTTGATATCTACTTTACCTTTAGCGGCTGGGGGTGCTGCGAGTTTCTTCATGTAGAAGTCAGGCGCGGCAAATAAACCACCTTTTTCGGAGATCGCCAATACAGCCATCGAACCGGGTTGTCCGTATGCACACAAGTTAGTACCTTCGCAAGGATCGACAGCGATGTCGATTTCGATCAGTTCGTCGATCGTACACAAGTCAGCAGCGTTAGGCTGAGAACAAATCCCAACTTCTTCACCGATATAGAGCATGGGTGCATCGTCGCGTTCGCCTTCTCCGATCACGATGCGTCCGCGCATGTGGATTTTGTTCATCCGTTCGCGCATTGCTTCAACTGCAACACGATCGGCTTCGTTTTTGTCGCCCTTACCCATTAAGCGTGCTGACGCGATCGCCGCTTGCTCTACTACTTCTATAATTTCTAAACCTAAACTATTTTCCACTGCGACTTGCTCCTAAAGGGCTTTATTTATAGGGATTTCAGTCTACAAGTCTACCAGAGCGAGGGGACGCGCGATCGTTTCTCGAATTTTTGTGACTTTTGTCAAGATGGCTCAGATCGCTTGAAAATACAAATGTATCTCTCAGAGTCAGTTAGCACGATTGAAGAGGGGCGAATTCAGCCTGTCACTGAAATTTGTTGGCGATATCACAGCCTTCTAGCGAGAGGACTGCAAAATTGAAAAGGTAAAATCCCGATTCGCCAGGAATGGAAGTTAGTATTCGCCTAGCCAAAACAGCAGATTTAGAGGCAATTATCGATCTACAAACCAAATCTTTATCCAATCTACCCGATCGGTCTAGGAAATACGATTCCCAACAAATTGAATCTCTAATTGCTGGACAAGCAGCTATGACGAGAATTTATTTTTCAAGTGGGACTACGCTAATAGCCGAAGATAACGATCGGATCCCAGTTGGATTTATTTGTTTTGCTAAACCCCACATATTTGCACAACCTCAGATCGCTGGATTGTACGTTCATCCAGAGTTTATGAATAAAGGTATTGGGGGGAAATTATTAACAGAGCTAGAACGGCTGGCGATCTCCGGGAAGATCGAAACGCTGGTAGTGATGTCATCAATAGAATCGAGCGATTTTTACAAGAAAAATAGCTACCAGTTTAAACGAGAAACTGGCTTCTTCTCCCAAGGCTCGGTATGGATCCCGTGCGAACTACTTGAAAAAGAATTAATTCCATGTCTACCCACACAGAAACTAGCAACACAAACAGTTAAGATTATCTTATCGGTAGTTTTCTTGGCAATAATAGCCACTGTTACTAACAAAGCAGAAAACAATCCGATCTGTTGTCCTGCCTCAAGTTGTCGTGTTTGTCCGCAGACAATCCGCCCCTAGCCAAAGTACTATGATTAACTCATCCCGACGATGCGAATTAGCGATCTAGGCGAACGCGGATTATTGAAATTAATCGCACCCTATTGTCTCCCGAATACGATCGGCGACGACGGGGCAATTGTCCATCCACCAGCAGGTTGTGAGTTAATAATCACTACTGATGTACTGGTCGATGGCGTGCATTTTAGCGATCGCACGACAACGGCATTTGATGTCGGCTGGCGATCGGTTGCCGCAAATTTATCAGATCTGGCCGCAATGGGGGCTACACCCTTGGGAATTACCGTGGGGTTGAGTTTGCCCCCGACAGTGCCGATCGTCTGGTTAGAGCAGCTTTATGCGGGGATGGCGGCATGTTTGACGCGGTATGGAACGGGGATAATTGGGGGCGATTTAACCCGATCGAGCGTGGTGACTGTGGCGATTACCGCTTTAGGTAGCGCACAGAGAGAGAATATTATCGCGCGATCGACTGCTAGAGTTGGCGATGCGATCGTGGTAACGGGTTATCATGGTGACGCTAACGCCGGATTGCAATTACTTCTCAATCCCAAATTAGGTGTCGATCGAGCCGATTTACAACAGCATCGAGACAGGCTAATTATTGCCCACCAACGACCCCAACCGAGGCTAGATGTACCGCCAATCCTCGAAGAGTTGCGATCGAGTACGAGTGAAGTATTCACCATTAGCGGGATGGATAGTAGCGATGGTTTAGCAGATGCGATCGTCCAAATTTGCGAATGTAGTAATGTCGGTGCCGTACTGACTCGATCGAGCATCCCCATTTCACCATCGCTCGCTAAAATATTTCCAGATACCGCGCTAACATCCGCTCTTTACGGTGGCGAAGACTTTGAACTAGTATTATGTCTGCCAGCACCAGTCGCCCTAGCATTAGTCGAACAACTCGGTGGTGGTGCCGCATTAATCGGTCAGATCGTCCAGTCACCAGATATTATATTAAACGACGATCTGACTGAATTACCCCCCATTCATCTCGATCGACAATCTGGATTTCAGCATTTTAAACCCGATCTGAGTATTACTCCCAACTCCGGTCAGCGATCGATAGCCGAACTGTACTCCTTACCTCTTACTCCCTCATGTCCTTCTACCACGCCGATTCAAACCTCACGTCACTAGCAGAGCAAGTATTAGCTGATACACATGCCAAATTTCCCGATTTAAAACCAGAACAAATCGCGCTAACATGGCTGGTTTACGATCGACCGATTCCGGTAAATACGGGTGGAGCGATTACCGCCGACGAACTGTGGAAATATCCCGTGCGGGGATTTAGCCATCGCGGTGGCGAAAGAATTTACCCAGCCAGTATTGTCAAATTATTCTACTTATTAGCAATGCATGAATGGCTAGAACAAGGCATGGCAACAGCTTCAGCCGAACTCGATCGCGCTGTCCGGGATATGATAATCGACTCTAGCAACGATGCTACCAGCCTCGTCGTCGATACCCTCACAGGCACCACCAGCGGCCCCGAATTGTCTGCTGGGCCATTTGAAACCTGGAAAGCCCAACGCAACCTCGTCAACCGCTACTATCAATC
>NZ_JANYJC010000192.1 GCF_025361915.1 Chamaesiphon sp. GL140_3_metabinner_50 | reverse complement strand
TCACTACAGCCGATAACGACGAAGCTGGACGCGCACTGTTAAAAGAAATGGGAATGCCCTTCCGCGCCAGTTAACCCTTCTAGACAAGCAATCGTGGTATGGATCGATGGAGAGCAATAGCTACCCGCTGTCTTGAAAAGTTGCTTCATCGCACTTTTCACTATCCACTATCCACTATCCACTATTCACTAATTACCATAAACAACAAATGGCGGCACACGATACCATCTCAGACATGCTGACTCGCATTCGGAATGCGAGCATCGTCAAACATCAAACCACCAATCTGCCCGCAACTAAGCTCACTCGTAGCATTGCTACCGTCCTCAGACAAGAGGGTTACGTTGGTGAGTACGAAGAAGTTGGCGAAGGGATTGAAAAAAAATTAGTCCTGACCCTCAGATATAAAGGCAAAAATCGCCAACCGATTATCACCGCCCTCAAACGGGTAAGTAAGCCCGGTCTGCGCGTTTATTCCAACCACAAAGACTTACCCAAAGTTCTCGGTGGGATTGGGATTGCGGTCATCTCCACCTCTAGTGGAATTATGACCGATCGCGAAGCCCGCAAGCAAGGCGTGGGCGGCGAAGTCCTGTGCTATATCTGGTAACTCTCATCTAGCAGTCAGTAAGTAGAAATCTCATTGCGATTTTTCCTGAATTAGTCACTTTATATGTACTAAATCCTACTCCCCTGGCTCAAATATTCACACCGCGACTGCACTTGGGCAGCGCGATTTCATTGACAAGGAGTAAATATTAATTATGTCTAGAATTGGTAAACGTCCAATTTCTTTACCTGCCAAAGTCACCATCAGTATTGATGGTCAGTCGGTAGTAGTCAAAGGGCCAAAAGGCGAACTCTCGCGCGTGCTTCCCGCTGAAGTTGTCGTCGTCATGGAAGGCGAAATGGTGATGGTCAACCGGATTAACGATTCCCGTCCCGCACGTCAACGCCACGGCTTATGTCGGACACTAGTTGCCAACATGGTTGAAGGTGTTTCCACTGGCTTCCAAAAGAAATTGGAAATCCAAGGGGTCGGTTATCGGGCTGCGGTCGATAGCAACGTGTTGACTCTCAACGTCGGCTACAGTTTGCCCGTCAAAATTAATCCACCAGCCGGAATTACGATCGAAGTTCCCAAGGAAAAAAACACTAGTGTAACCATTAGTGGTATCGACAAAGAATTAGTCGGCAACACTGCTGCCAAAATCCGCGACGTACGCCCACCAGAAGTTTATAAAGGTAAGGGTATTCGCTACGAAGGTGAAGTTGTCCGCCGTAAAGCTGGTAAATCTGGGAAGAAATAGAATATAACATGAAACTAACTCGTAAAGAATCCGTTCAACGCCGCCATCGTCGCGTGCGGAAGGATGTTAAAGGTTCCACTGCTCGCCCTCGGTTGGCAGTATTTAGATCGCTGCAACATATCTATGCTCAGGTCATTGACGATACCGAGCAACATACTCTAGTTGCCGCTTCGAGTCTCGAACCAGAACTCAAATCAAGATTGAGTACTGGTGCTAATATTGCCGCAGCTACCGAAGTCGGTAAATTACTTGCCGAGCGTGCTAAAGCAAAAGGGATCGAACTAGTAGTATTCGATCGTGGTGGTAATCTATATCATGGTCGCGTCCAAGCTCTAGCTGAAGCTGCTCGTGAAGCTGGCTTGAATTTCTAATCGTAACTCATCCAAATATCAGATTATGGCACAAGAACAACAGGATCGACGCGGTGGCGGTAGCGGTGGCGGAGATCGTCGCGGTGGCGGTAGCGGCGGTAAAGGCGGCGGCGGTAAAGGCGGCGGTAGAGGCAAAAAAGAAGAAAAGGAAATTACCTATCAAGAACGGGTAATTCAAATCCGTCGCGTGAGCAAGGTAGTTAAGGGTGGTAAAAAACTCAGCTTCCGCGCTATCGTCGTAATTGGTAACGAAAAAGGCGAAGTTGGCGTTGGTGTTGGTAAAGCCAGCGATGTTATCGGAGCAGTCCGTAAAGGCGTAGCCGATGGTAAGAAGCACTTAATTACCATTCCTTTAACTAAATCTAATACTATTCCCCATCCGATCGTCGGTGGTGGCGGTGGTGCTAATGTAATGATGCGCCCAGCCGCTCCCGGTACTGGGGTAATTGCTGGTGGTGCCGTTCGCACGGTATTAGAACTGGCTGGGGTTAAAAATATCCTCGCCAAACAACTCGGTTCGGGCAACCCACTCAATAACGCCCGCGCCGCAGTCAACGCGCTCAAAACCCTCCGCAGCTTCAATCAAGTTGCCGAAGATCGCGGCTTAACCGTCGCTGACCTATTTGCATAATAGGTGTTAGGCTTTAGGCTTTAGGCTTTAGGGTCGGATAATTTGATTAGTTGTAGACTTAGGTTGGGTTTCACATTCGTTAAACCTAGTCTTCGTAACTACCCAATCTACCAGACAACTAAAACCTATTTCCTAAAGCCTAAAGCCTAAAACCTAAAGCCTAAAGCCTAACTAACATGAGATTAATCGATCTAAAACCCAAAGCGGGTTCTAAACACCGCAAACGCCGCGTCGGTCGTGGTATTGCTGCCGGACAAGGTGCCAGCGGCGGTTTCGGAATGCGGGGTCAAAAATCCCGTTCCGGTAGCCCCACTCGCCCTGGATTTGAAGGTGGTCAAATGCCGTTATATCGGCGGTTGCCCAAATTAAAACATTTCCCGCTGATTAACCAGAAGGAATATACAGTTATTAACGTTAGCAAACTATCTGTACTTCCTGTTAATAGCGAAGTCACCCTCCAAACCTTAATGGCAGCCGGAATCGTTACTACTAACGATGGCCCATTGAAGCTCTTGGGTGACGGCGAACTCACAGTTGCACTTACTTGTAAAGCGGCTGCGTTCACCACTGGTGCCAGAACCAAGATCGAAGCTGCTGGTGGTAGTTGCGAAGTTATTTAAGATGCTTGCCGACTTTCGCTACCAATAAGCTAGATTGACTCCAGCATTGCCTTTGAAATTAAATTGGCGGTGCTGGATTCTTAGTTTAAAATCGCCACGATCGGCAAGAGAATTGTATACTTGAATTCATAATGGTAACAGTTCTTTATATTTTAGACTTGACATTAACTAAACTTTTAGAGGTAATTTTAGATGGACGCTAGTAGAGAAAAAGCCCCATCTGCCCAAGAGACATTTGTGCAGATGGCTCAAGCCGCTGGCTTGAGAGGTCGAATTTTGGTCACCCTCGGCTTGCTGATTTTAGCGCGGCTGGGTACGTTTATTCCCGTACCGGGGATCGATCGACTCTCTTTCGCCAACGATATCAAAAATAGCTCGGTAATTGGCTTTTTAGATATCTTTTCCGGGGGTGCATTATCCACCGTCGGGATTTTTGCACTGGGAATTACCCCTTACATTAATGCTTCGATTATCATTCAGTTATTAACAACTGCCTTGCCCTCTTTGGAAAAACTCCAAAAAGAAGAAGGTGAAGCCGGACGGCGGAAGATTTCTCAAATTACTCGCTATGTGGCTTTCGGCTGGGGTGTCGCCCAGAGTATCGGACTCGCACTGTGGCTGCAACGTTACGCACTCCCCGGACATCAAGGAATTTTCTTTGTAGTCAGCACGGTAATGGCTCTAACTGCTGGCTCGATGTTTGTGATGTGGATTTCAGAACTAATTACCGAACGTGGCATTGGTAACGGTGCTTCGCTCTTAATTTTCTTGAACATTGTTGCTGTACTTCCCAAAACCTTTGGCGATGCTTTCAGTTTGGCGCAAAGTGGCGATAGCTCGATTCTCACCCGGACGGTTTCGTTACTAGCAGTTTTCTTAGTAATGACAGTCGGAATCGTATTCGTGCAAGAAGGTACTCGTCGCATTCCAATTATTTCGGCTCGTCGTCAAGTCGGACGGAGAATTCAACGCGAACGTACCAGCTATTTGCCGCTCCGCCTCAATCAAGGCGGCGTAATGCCAATTATTTTTGCATCTTCGGTATTAGTTTTACCTAGTGCTGTAGCTGGGGTCGTTGGTAAAGGCGATCCCAACAGTCCAGTCAATCAAGTCGTTGGTAAAATAGTTGCCTTCTTATTGCCAGGATCGGCTGGTTATGTGGCATTCTACGTAGTCTTAATCGTGTTCTTTAGCTATTTCTACAGTTCGCTAGTCGTGAACCCAGTTGATATGGCTCAAAACCTCAAGAAAATGGGCGCGAGTATCCCTGGCGTTCGCCCTGGAGTTGCTACTAGTAAGTATATTGAAGGGATTCTCTCGCGACTGACTTTACTGGGTGCGATCTTTTTAGGCATCGTTGCCACTGTCCCAACAGCCATTGAAAGCGCGCTAAATGTCGGTGCAATTTTTAAAGGGTTTGGGGCAACTTCAATCTTGATTTTAGTTAGTGTGGCGATCGATACTGCTAAACAAATTCAAACCCTGGTAATCTCTCAACGTTATGAAGGGATGATTAACAGTAAAGACTAGGGAATAGGGAATAGGGGATAGGGCATAGAGGGTCTTACTTGGATGTATGAGAGTTCGATTTGCCACTCTGAATTTTATCTCCTACCCTACCCTATCCTGCTATCCCCTATCCCCTATCCCCTATCCCCTTATGACTAGACTGATCTTTCTCGGTGCTCCTGGCGCGGGTAAAGGTACCCAAGCCCAAATTTTAGCTGCATCCTGCGGTATTCCACACATTTCGACTGGGGATATTTTACGCGCCCAAGTCAAAGAGCAAACAGAGCTTGGCATTCAAGCCCAAGCTTTCATGAATAAAGGCGAACTAGTCCCCGATGCGCTGATTTTAGATATGATTCGGGTGCGGTTGAGTCAAGATGATGCTATCAAAGCAGGCTGGATTTTAGACGGATTTCCCCGCAATGTCGCTCAGGCAGAATTTCTCGATCGATTACTCACCGAAATCGGTCAAAACTACAATCTCGCGATCGATCTGGGCGTACCTCAAGATCGACTGGTAGCCAGATTGCTAGAACGCGCCAAGATTCAAAATCGCCCTGATGACACCGAGGATGTGATTCGCAGGCGGTTGGTAGTGTATGACGAGCAAACAGCACCCCTGCTCGATTACTACCAGCGCAAGGACGTTTTACGCAGTGTTGACGGCGATCGCGAATTGGCAGAGGTTACTCACCATTTAGAAGCTCTGGTTAATTAGAGGTTTGTGGGCAGATCTCCGCGTCCCGCAATTCATTCTTGGAGATGGACTCCGATCGAAAACACAACCACTCGTTGCCCCTGTTAAAATAGAAATATCCACTATCCTAATTGAGGTAAATATTAATTGTCTAAACAAGATTTGATTGAAATGGAAGGCACGGTGACAGAATCCTTGCCTAATGCCATGTTTCGAGTCGATCTAGATAATGGGTTTAATGTCTTAGCCCATATCTCCGGTAAAATTCGTCGCAACTATATTAAAATTCTTCCTGGCGATCGCGTCAAATGCGAACTCACTCCTTACGACCTTAGCAAAGGGCGAATCACATACAGACTGCGGAATAAGAAGTAATTATCTGGGGCGATTTGGTGCCCAAATTTAGGGCGGATTCCATCTGGCAGATCGTCTCCAGTTAAATTTGCGTACGATCGCAGGTGACAATTAGTTGAAAAATGTTATAATATTAAGCTTGCAGTGTTGACCAAATTGACATGAAAGTTCGAGCGTCTGTCAAAAAGATTTGTGAAAAGTGTCGCGTCATTCGTAGACGTGGCAGGGTGATGGTAATTTGTGCCAACCCCAAACATAAACAACGTCAAGGTTAAGATAACTAGTCCAAGTTGCTAGTTAGTTATTGGCACCGATGACGATCGCATGGTAGATGAGAGTAAGGATGGGGCGAGTTGCGCTAGTTCCCAACCAAACCTGTTCATTAACCCATCGATTACCCGATCGAGAGCAAAGTATAGTGGAGAAACAAGTGTGGCACGGATAGCAGGCGTAGACCTCCCTCGCGACAAGCGGGTGGAAATCGGTCTGACATACATTTTTGGCATCGGTTTAACCCGCGCCAAAGAAGTAATCGCAAAGACGGGTGTAAATCCGGATACGCGAGTTAAGGATTTATCGGACGCTGAAGTAACCCTCCTACGGGAACGGGTAGAAGGCGACTATCAGATCGAAGGCGACTTACGTCGCTGGGAATCGATGAACATCAAGCGATTGGTAGACATCGGCTCCTATCGGGGACGTAGACACCGGATGGGCCTACCCGTTCGCGGTCAACGGACGCGCACCAATGCACGGACTCGTCGCGGTCGTCGCGCCACAGTCGCTGGGAAGAAAAAAGCTCCTGGCAAGAAATAATATGGTTCGATGGTTGTGGCAACCTGGCAATAGCCAATTGGCGATTAGTAGCTCCACTTGTCTACCAATCTTAATGGTAGATAGTCGGTTCGTTACTCTTCGCCAATTAGTGTGTCTAGAACTCCTGTCATCGCCGCTATCGATGTGTAGCCATAAAAGAGCATGGGTGGACGATTATACTACCGGACACAAATTCAATTTTTGCAGCTTACTCGTCGATACATCGAACTAGTCCGCAGTAGATTCCGAATCGATTACCTCATTGATATTTTCTAATACATAGACCGACATGGCTCGACAACCTAGTAAAAAGACTGGCCCTAAAAAGCAGAAGCGTAACGTTCCAAACGGCGTAGCTTATATCCAGTCAACATTCAACAATACGATCGTCACGATCTCTGATGCTAACGGAGATGTAATTTCCTGGGCATCGAGCGGATCTAGTGGCTTTAAAGGCGCGAAAAAAGGTACTCCCTTTGCCGCCCAAACCGCCGCTGAAAGTGCGGGCAAACGCGCGATGGATCAAGGGATGCGTCAGCTAGAAGTGATGGTCAGCGGGCCTGGTGCGGGTCGTGAGACAGCGATTCGCGCCCTCCAAGGTGCAGGGTTAGAAATAACTCTAATTCGCGATGTCACTCCAATTCCTCACAATGGCTGCCGTCCTCCAAAACGACGCAGAGTATAGAGTAATTATTAATTTATAGTTCGCCCGATCGAAATTGGCAATCGCCAACTAGCGTCGCTCGGAACTGTAACTTGTTAGGTCGAAAAAAGATTAACCAGCAGTCGAGCGGGAATCTATCAAAAGTTTAAAGTCAAGTACAAACTGGGTAGGGAGGTCACTCTGTGGCGCAGTTTCAGATCGAGTGTGTTGAGTCTAAGACCGAGTCAAATCAAAGTCAATATAGTAAGTTTATCCTGGAACCGCTCGATCGCGGTCAAGGTACGACGATCGGTAATTCGCTCCGGCGGGTACTACTGTCCAACTTAGAAGGGACATGTATTACCGCCGTACGAGTCGCTGGATTAATCAGAGACGAAAAAACAGGCGTTAAACCCGGTACGGTCAACCACGAGTTTGCCACCTTAGTCGGCGTTCGTCAGGATGTGTTAGAACTCCTGCTGAACATGAAAGAGGTCAAACTCAAAAGTTACACCTCTCAACCGCAAATCGGTCGATTGAATGTGACTGGCCCTGCTGAGGTTACCACCGCTGATTTTGAGTTGCCTTCTGAAGTAGAAGTTGTCGATCCCAACCAATATGTGGCTACCGTCGCTGAGGGTGGCAAATTGGAAATGGAATTCCGAATCGAGCGCGGCAAAGGCTATCGCTCGGTAGACAAATTCCGCGAACAGGGGCTAGCAATGGATCTGCTCCAAATCGATGCTGTATTTATGCCTGTTACTCAGGTTAATTACACCACCGAAGATGTGCGAATCGATGGTGCCGTCGAAAAAGATCGGTTGATCCTCGAAATCTGGACTAATGGTAGTCTGACTCCTCAAGAAGCATTGAGCGAATCTGCCAAAATTTTGGTCGATCTCCTCAACCCGCTCAAGGATATCAGCTTGGAATCGTTCCAACCAGAATATGCCGATGAAGAAGATCCTTCCAATCAAATTCCGATCGAAGAGTTAAATCTCTCGGTCAGAGCTTATAACTGCCTCAAACGAGCGCAGATTAATTCTGTCTCCGATTTAATGGGTTACACCCAAGAAGACCTCTTAGAAATTAAGAACTTTGGACTTAAATCGGCAGAGGAGGTGATCGAAGCCCTGGAAAAGCGACTGGGGATCAAACTACCCCACGATAAAGCCCAATAACAGTTAGCAAGTAGGTACAGTTAATCGAACACATCGACTGCCACCACCCTAAACTGTCATGCTTTATGTAGTTAGATCCGCCCCCAGCTCTTACGCCGCCTAGCGGCAGCCGAGTCCACATTAATTAAATCGAGGAAAAATACAATGCGTCATCGCTGTCGCGTGGCAAAACTGGGTAAACCAGCAGACCAACGCAAAGCCCTATTAAGGTCTTTGACTACCGAACTGATCCGCCACGGTCGGATCACCACCACTCTGGTTAAGGCGAAAGCCATGCGCCCAGCAGTGGAAAAGATGGTAACTCTCGCTAAATCTGGTACGCTTGCAGCGCGCCGTCAAGCGATGGGTT
The DNA here is from genome assembly GCF_025361915.1 of Chamaesiphon sp. GL140_3_metabinner_50. GTDB lineage: Bacteria > Cyanobacteriota > Cyanobacteriia > Cyanobacteriales > Chamaesiphonaceae > Chamaesiphon. Next base: position 2,455 of record NZ_JANYJC010000192.1, on the reverse strand, counting down.
ATATCTACGATACAGATCTAGTGCATAACTTATTTGCGGAAGCTCCCGAACGCTACGGCAATAGAGCGGGTGGTTACACTCGCGTCGTTCGCACGGTACCCCGTCGGGGCGACAATGCTGAAATGGCGATTATCGAAATGATGTAGAGCTAGTCCCTCGCTAACTGTTATTTGTGACTCAATGGCTGCTAAAAACCACAAACTCATCACTAACAGTCCAGCCGAACGGATCGCTCTAGTCATTCAATATTCAGGCACGCACCTGTATGGTTGGCAAAAACAACCCGCAGGCAGAACGGTACAAGGCGAAATCGAACGAGCGATTGCTAAAGTCCTCGATCGATCCGTAGATATTTACGGTGCCGGACGTACTGACAGTGGCGTTCATGCTGCGGCTCAAGTTGCCCATTTTGACAACCCCAGCGTGATTCCCGCCCCTAGTTGGGCAGCAGTGCTTAACATGCGGTTGCCAGATGATATTCTCATCCGCGCCTCCGCGTCAGTTGCCGATGATTGGCACGCTCGGTTCTCAGCGGCGTATCGACGGTATCGGTACACCATCTATACGGCTCCACAACCTAATCTGTTCGTGCGACCCTATAGTTGGCATTATTACCAGGCACCGCTGGTTATCGAGCGAATGCAAGCCGCTGTAGCACCACTGGTGGGCAACCATCATCTGGCTGCCTTCCATCGTACCGATTCGGGTCGATCGCATTCCTGGGTCGATATTCAGGATATTTCGTGCGATCGCAACGAGCATTTCGTCCAAATTGAAATTCAAGCTAATGGATTTTTGTATGGAATGGTACGATTGCTAGTCGGGCTGCTGGTACAAGTGGGTAATGGCGATTTATCGGTTGATGAATTTACCAAAATCTGGCAGACCGAACAACGATCGCGAGTCAGACATTCCGCACCAGCTAAAGGATTGTGCTTGCTGCGAGTCGGCTATCCAGATTTTCCCTTCCCAGAGTCAATTTGGTACGATACCCAACCCGAATTTCAACTGCCGAAAACTTAGTTTTATTTTTAGCTTTACTCAATTACATCTGTTGGGTAGAGTAAGCGCGAAACCCAACTTACAACTGATATACGATCGTGGAAAAAACCTACTTACCGCCAACTAATAATACGGCTGATGCCAAGTGGTACATCGTCGATGCTGCCAACCAACGCCTCGGACGTTTAGCCAGCCAAATCGCAATGGTATTGCGGGGCAAAAATAAACCTACCTTTACCCCTCACATCGACACTGGCGATTTCGTCATCGTGATCAATGCCGAGAAAGTCCAGGTCACTGGTAAAAAAAGCACTCAGAAAGTCTACAGAAGACACTCCGGTCGTCCTGGCGGGATGAAAACCGAAGTTTTCGCCAAATTACAAGTTCGCATTCCAGAACGGATTATCGAGCAAGCTGTTAAAGGCATGTTACCCAAAAATTCAATGGGCAAACATCTATTCACCAAGATGAACGTCTACGCAGGTACCCAGCACCCTCATGCGGCGCAAAAACCTGAAGTCTTAGTCGTCAACACTATTCCTAAAGCATAATCATGGTAGAAGCAAGCAAAAAGGCAGTTTACTGGGGTACGGGTCGTCGGAAATCGGCGATCGCCAGAGTCCGTCTGGTACCTGGTACTGGTAAACTAATCGTCAACGGTAGAACTGGCGAAGACTATTTCAATTGTCAGAGTGGCTACATCTCAGCAGCAAGATCTCCCCTAGAGACTCTCGGCTTAGAAGGCGAGTACGATATTCTCGTTAACGCCCACGGTGGCGGCTTGACCGGACAATCGGATGCTGTCAAACTAGGTGTAGCTCGCGCATTGTGCGAACTCGACCCCAATAACCGCAAACCCCTCAAAGTTGAAGGTTACCTCACGCGCGACCCCCGTTGTGTCGAGCGTAAAAAATACGGTCTGCACAAAGCCCGTAAAGCTCCTCAGTACTCGAAACGTTAAATCTGGTTGGTGGAATTATGGGGTGGCTTCATCTACCCCTGCCCCTGCAAGGCTACTGCGTACCGACAAGTTATTTGAGTTGCTGCGTAGTCCTTTACCCCACCCCAGCCCTCCCCTTATAAAGGGGGAGCAAAGCCCCCCCTTTATAAGGGGGGGTTGGGGGGGTAAACCCAACTTAAACGAAGTCCAATCGACTTGTGTATACAGGGTAGCCCTCTCAGAAGGGAATTTAATCGAAATTCATTAAATAGCTAAAGTTAAAGTTATGGCAAAAGCTGATATTCATCCTACTTGGTACCCAGAAGCCAAAGTTTATTGCAACGGTGAAGTTGTAATGACTGTTGGTTCTACCCAACCAGAACTCCGCGTCGATGTGTGGTCTGGCAATCATCCATTTTATACCGGAACTCAGAAGATTATCGATACCGAAGGTCGGGTCGATCGGTTCCTGAAAAAATATGGGATGATCGATACTACTGCGCCCGCGCCTGA
>NZ_JANYJC010000186.1 GCF_025361915.1 Chamaesiphon sp. GL140_3_metabinner_50 | reverse complement strand
GTCACCATACAACCACTCTTTTTGACAGCATGAGCCACCGTCAGCACAGTATAACTATTGCCATTTTTCCGAATAATCACCCCAGAACCAAAGTCGCAGCCAGTAATCTGAATGGTGGTTTGTTTAGCGATGCGTTGAATCTCTACTGGTGATAGTGCCGCAGCAGGTAAAACGTAACTAACCAAAGCGATTGAGCCACAGAGCGCGGCTGGCAACAGGTAACTTTTCATTTTCAACAAAATATCCAATCTTTTAGAATGTTAGCACTTCAGTATTGCTAGATCGATCGGTCTCGATCGACCTGCTGCTAACTACAAGCTGTTCGATTTTCTTTCCGCTAAAGTGTTTGCCTTAGTAGAAAGGCTGTGCCAACGACCTATAAATCGCGATGCTAAAGAAGCTGCCTCGGTATCCGATGGTGCCAGCGATTTTACTGGGTAGACTTGCTATGGACGAACGTTATCAGGGGCAGGGATTGGGAGCTTTTTTGCTCGTCGATGCCCTGCGCCGGAGTTTAATGAGTGAAATCGTCGCGGCGGCGGTTGTCGTTGATGCCAAAGATGAAACGGCGCGGGCTTTCTACGAATATCATAACTTTGTTTCGTTGGCGGGAGTGCCATTGCGATTGTTCTTGCCGATGACGCTGATTGCTAGGCAATTTAGTTCGATCTGAGGAAAATATGGCTATGCCAACGACCCATAACTCGCTATGCTAGAGCATAAAGTCGATCGAAGTACGCACCATGAGCTTAGAATATCCCGATAATTTACGCTACACAGACACCCATGAGTATGTAGATCTCAGCGGAGACATCGCCAAAATCGGCGTGAGTGCCTTTGCAGTAGATCAGTTAGGCGATATTGTATTTGTCGAATTGCCCGAAGTTGGCGACACGATTACCAAGGGTAGCGCATTCGGATCGATCGAGTCTGTCAAAGCAGTCGAAGATCTTAAAGCACCAGTGAGTGGCAAAGTAATTAAGCGTAACGATAAAGCCATCGACGCACCAGAAATCATTAGCACCGATCCTTACACGGGTGGCTGGCTGCTCGAAATTGCCGTAGCAGATGCTAACGAAATTGCCGGGATCTATTCTGCTGCGGAATATCGATCGAAAGTCGAAGGTTAACTATCGTAATTTTGAAATAAAATAGACCGCACTATTCTGATGCTAGACCACATTTCCATTTATATTACCGATCTCGACCAGTCAATCGCCTTTTACGACAACGTACTGGGAGCATTGGGAATTCAACGTTCTTTTGCAATTCCAGGAATTGCTGCTTACGGGCAAATGTTTTTCTGGTTGTATGCTGGTAAAGCAGCAGATACAATGGTTCCCGAACGCCAACATTTAGCATTTAAAGCGATCGATCGTGCGAGTGTCGATGCTTTTTATCAAGCCGCCTTGTCCCGTGGTGGCAAAGATAATGGTGCGCCAGGAATTCGGAGCAAATATCATCCTAATTATTATGCTGCCTACGTCATCGATCCTGACGGTTATAAGCTAGAAGCAGTTTGTCATCATTAATGCGATCGAAAAGTCTTTTGGTATTGCCCGATTCTACTATTACCCCAGAAGATCGAAACAGCCAATCTGCGTGGATTACGGATACCCAAATCGACCTAAATCTATTACAGTTAACAAATATATATAATTATTGATTCTCTGTAATTGAAGCGGTTGTTTGGACTCGACCAGATCGCCTATAAGATCGGATCTAATCCAGTTATCGTCGTGCAGGTGGATTGCTCCCCTATCATCTATTCCCAATTCCCAATTGACATGACTCAATCTCCAACTCGATTTACCCAGGCGACGAACGTTCATCCTGCCATCAATGTTAGGACAGATGGTGAGTTTATTCAGCGGCATATTGGGCCACAACCCGCAGATATCGATAAGATGTTGGGGATACTCGGTGTATCCAGTTTGGATGAATTGATCGATCGCACAGTTCCCGCCGCAATTAAATATCAGCAACCATTAGCAATTGAGACAGTTCAGAGCGAATATATAGTCTTAAATAAGCTCAAACAAATTGCTGCTAAAAATCAAATTTTTCGCTCGTATATCGGGATGGGTTATGCCAATTGCATTACCCCGACAGTCATTCAACGAAATATATTAGAAAATCCCGGTTGGTACACTCAATATACGCCCTACCAACCAGAAATTTCGCAAGGTAGACTCGAAGCTTTACTCAATTATCAGACCGCAATTATGGATCTGACAGGGATGGCGATCGCGAATGCTTCCTTGCTGGATGAAGGTACGGCAGCAGCCGAATCTATGAGCATGAGTTATGGCATTCAGAAGACAAAATTTAATACTTTTTGGGTATCTGAAGCTTGCCATCCACAAACGATCGATGTAATTAAAACCCGCGCGCTTCCG
>NZ_JANYJC010000172.1 GCF_025361915.1 Chamaesiphon sp. GL140_3_metabinner_50 | reverse complement strand
ATCTTTTGACTGCGCGCAGGTGGTAAAAACAATGATGCTCTTGATAATGATGGAGCTATTTGGAAATTACGGTTTGTATATTTGAGATACCACTTTTGATTGGTATTCATAGCCGCGAGTAACGCAAAGCTCGATAATGTATATCGTTCTGCTAAAACTTCATGACTGAATAATCCCCACAAGCTTAGAAATACGGCAAAACAAAGTAGAATTGTTTTCTGTTCGCCCCGATTTTTATAGACGACAGCAAAGATCGCACCTGGCAAAAATAGCACGCCCAGAATACCTTGATCTGCCATAAAATAAAGATACATATTGTGGGTAGAGACATCAGCAACCATCCATTTGCGAGTCGATGCCAATCCATTTCCCCAAAATGGGCTATTGCCAAACATCAGCCACGCACCTGCGGCAACAGCTTGCCGATCCATCGCTGAATCTTCTGATAAAGAGGGGTTTTGAAATTCTTCTAATCGGTTGACAATATCCCAATTGGCTCCGCTCGGATCGCCTTTAAAATAATCTGTCATCAGCTTGAGTGGATTAATCGATGCTAAAAATATTACTAGCACTAGTGCTGGTAAAATAATTCTCCGCCGTTTGTCGCAGATGACTCGACCACCGATTAAGAACACCGTGCAAATTACCCAGCCGATAATGGCTCCACGCGAAAATGTTGTCATCACCCCAATTCCAGCTATTAATACTAAAATCCAGCGATATGACTTTTTAATAACGGTGATACTCATCAGCATTCCGAGCATTAAAGCGCATCCTGCCTTATTAGGATCGACATAAAATCCGGCTGGACGACCGACATTTACTTCGGTAAATATCCTCGGATTTAATAACTCAAATAGATTATTACCGACACTTAACAGGACGACTAACAAAATGGTAATTTTGATATGAGTTATCGATTTCTGCTGAAACATCGCATACATGACAACTATAAATAAAATTGATAAAATTTTAGATCTAAAGTCTGTAAATGATATTTCATCAGCACTAACTGTCATTAGTGATAAGAGCGACATCGAGGAATAGAAAATCATCCAGGCCAAGAGTGGTTTGGGGATATTGCCTGCCTTCTTGATAAATGGCAGTGATAAGACCGAAATTACCCCAATCCAAACAAGTGGGACGATCGACGTAATCTTTGCTGTAAATATGTAGTCTGCAAAGTCAGAAAAAAACAAAAATGTAGCAAGGATTGAGAGAATATACTGATACCGATCGGTAAAAACTTTAAGTGTGCTTCTCGGTTCGTTAAATTGCTCGATTAAATTAGTTGACATACGATATATAAATAATTACTGCGCCCGCTCGTCCCCGATCGAGAGACACTACAATCAGAGCGGATGGGTTTATACTACCTTTTAGAGAATAATATCTAATCCGGCAGATCTAGCCGATCGTTAGCATGGTAGTCGAGATTGGGAATCCAAATTTTAAGACATTTGGTGGATTTCGGAATGGTAAAAAGGTGCTATCTCTAAATTAGTTATCTTCAATTGCTAGGCGATCGCTACGATATTATTTGCCATCTTAGCTGATTTATTGGACTGGCAACATCAGCTAAACTATCCAAATAAGCGCGATGTTGCGTAGTTATCAAAAATAAGTAAGTGCCGAAAATGAATCGCTATATTTCCGCCCTATTGCAGATCGGCTGGATCTCGATGTTACTGGTTGGCTGTACGAGTCAGGATCGGGCGCGACCCAAGATCGGCTTATCTTCAACAGATCGCCACGACCTGCCGCCGACAACAAATTTGACGCTCGCCACCACGAGTAAACCAACCAATGCCAAATCAATCGTCACTTATGCATCGACTACGGCTGATTTGCTCAATCCAGAGCGAGGATTTCATAACGACATTGAATTGATGAGCGGTGGAGACTTTAGTGACGTGCGGCAAAAAGGCTATACCCTCTCGCGAGCTTATATTCGCCTAGATGAATATCGCAACAGTCCCTTACCCGCAGAATTTTTAGCCCAATTAAATCGGCAATTTCAACTAGTCCGGGCCGCCGGAATCAAGGTTGTCCCGCGATTTAGCTATAACTTTCCCACGGGTAATATTGCTAACTCTCCAGATGCCAGCCTAGAGCTGACTCTAGAGCATATCGCGCAGCTCAAACCCGTTCTGCAACAAAATGCTGATGTAATTGCCGCGCTGCAAGGGGGGTTTATCGGTGCTTGGGGCGAGTGGCACAGTTCGGGGAACAAACTCGACAGACCCCAGCCCAAAGCCAAAATTTTAAGCGCGCTGTTAACGGCGATGCCAGCCAACCGGATGGTGCAGATTCGGTATCCAGACGATATCAGAACCAACTATCCCCAAGCTCTCACCAGCGCGAACGCTTTTAACGGTTCTCGTCAAGCTCGTGTCGGCTTTAAAAATGATTGCTTTTTAGCAGGTCGCACCGATGCTGGCACCTACGAGCCAGATGTACCCGCACTCAAAAACTATATTAGTAAAATTGCGCCGTATATAGTTGTCGGTGGCGAAACCTGTCAGGTCAGACCTGCCGAACACCGGAGCGATTGCCCCACCGCAGAGGCTGAATTAGCCCGGTTTCACTGGAGTTATTTAAATGCTAATTTCTACGAACCCGCTCTCAACCGCTGGAAATCGGAAGGCTGTTATGCCCGGATCGATCGCAGTTTGGGTTACCGTCTGCAATTAGTCAAATCGAATTTCCCCTCACAAGTACAGGGCAATCGTCAGTTAAGCGGTAATTTTATTGTTAAAAATGTCGGTTATGCCAGTCCTTTTAACCCCCGCAATCTGGAATTAATTTTGCGCCATCGGCAAACTGGCAAAGTCTATCGTTTACCCATCCTTAAAGCTGGCAGCAAAACTCAAGATCCTCGGATGTGGTTGCCACAAGCTGGCGAAATTTCGGTAGATGTGCGATCGAAAATTCCTCAAGCTGCACTGCCCGGAGCATATGAGATCTTATTAAATCTCCCCGATCCGATGCCTAAACTTGCCAATCGTCCAGAATATTCGATTCGTTTGGCTAACGAACAAACATGGGAAGCCAAAACTGGATTTAATTCACTCCGTCGCACAATTCAGTTAGCAAAATAGCACTCAGCCATATATCTCAATCGGCAATGTTTTTTGAGTAATTATACCGATCTATAGGTCAAATAACACTAGCTGCGGCGATCCAAGTAGCTGTTTTTACATTACTGTTTATTACTAACTAGCTACAATTAAAGATCGGATTAGCTAATATAAATCTAATTATTATTTACACTATTACAACCAATGAAAGTTACTTTAGTTATTTATGGGCTGGGCAGTGGTGGCGCAGAACGAGTGATGTCAATTCTGGCAAACTACTGGGCAAGTCAGGGGTGGGAGATAACTTTAATTGTGTTAGTCCCGCCAACTAAACCACCTTTTTACGCATTAGATTCGCGCATTAAGCTCAAGTCGCTGGGAATTGCCGAAAAATCGGCTAGTTCGTTCGCTGCCATTCCCAATACCTGGCGGCGAGTAAAGATATTGCGACAAGAAATTATTGCCGATCGACCTGATGTAGTTATCAGTTTTATGGGTGCTGTTAATGTCTATAATATTCTGGCTTGCCGAAACTTGAATATTCCGACGATCGTCTGCGAACATACCTATCCGGGAGCTACAGATGCTAGCAAAATCTGGCAATTACTGATGAAATGGTCTTATCGCCATGCCGATTTAGTCACAGTATTAACTCAGAGTGCAGTGCCCTTTTATCCAACCGATCGCGGGTATCAGACGATCGTCATCCCCAATCCGGTGCTAACTCCACCCCCAATCGGCGTAACGGATCGATTATTGCCAGCTCCTAGCCTGATCGCGATGGGTAGACTCGATCCGCGCAAGGGTTTCGACTTGTTGCTCAGAGCCTTTCACCAAATTCATCCTCAATACCCCGATTGGCAGTTAACAATTCTGGGCGAGGGTTCGAGGAGATCGCAGTTAGAAGAGTTGCGATCGCAGTTGCAATTGACAGATTGCGTTCATCTTCCTGGTGCAGTTACTAATGTTCGAGATTACTTGGCGCAAGCCGAGCTATTTGTGATGCCATCGCGCGTCGAGGGCTTTCCGATGGCGTTGTGCGAGGCGATGGTTTGTGGTTTGCCCGTGTTGTCTACCGACTGTCTCAGCGGCCCGCGCGATATCATTGATAATGGGGTTAACGGTGTGTTGGTGGCTCCAGAAGATATCGATGCTTTAGCGACAGGATTGGCGGCGTTGATGTCCGATCCTGCCAAACGGCAACACCTAGCTGATAATGCGCCTAAAATTATCGATCGATTCGGTGTCGATCGAGTCATGGAGATGTGGACGGATGCGATCGAAAAATCGATTTATTACTGTCACAGCCGTCAGTTGTAATCCATATTCGAGTTAATATTCACAGTATCGCGATCGACATTTTAAATGCAGTTATCCAAAGTTAAATCTAAGCTCGTCGGTATTTATAATTACGCGATCGGTTTATTACCAGTTAAATTAGCAAATAAATTAATTTGGGTCGATCGTCAGATGGATTGGTCGATTTCTATTTATGAAGGTCGAGATTTTCTGAGCTTGAAGCCAACAGCAGTGGTGGAAAATCCAATTCTGAGCAGACGAGATGTAACTGATGTGTTGGCATCTTTTGTTGCCGATCCATTTATGATTAGAATTGGCGATGAGTGGTTGATGTTTTTTGAAATTTTCAATCATAAACAGCGCAAAGGAGAACTTGCTTTTGCACGCAGTCTAGATGGTTATAATTGGATTTATCAGCAGGTAATTATATCAGAAAAGTTCCATCTTTCCTATCCTTATGTATTTAAATTTGAATCTGAATGGTATCTAATTCCTGAATCGTGTGAGGCGAATTCAGTTCGATTATATAAAGCCAAAAAGTTTCCAGATACGTGGGAATTTGTGACCGAGATTTTAGTCGGTCAGCGATTTGTCGATGCCTCAATCTTAAATTTTAATGGGTTGTGGTGGCTGTTTGTCGGTGTCGAACCCAGTAATGGACTAGCTTGTAATCTGCTGAAATTGTACTATGCAGATCATCTTTTGAGTAATTGGGTAGAGCATCCCATGAGTCCAATTGTGAGTAATAATTCAGAGATATCTAGACCAGCGGGTCGGATGAGAAAAATTAACAATAGACCGATCCGGTTTACTCAAGATTGTCAGGTAAATTATGGATATAACGTGACGGCGATCGCGATCGAGTCGCTGACAAAAGATGAATATAGAGAAGCAAAAATCCATCCCGATGGGACTTATCTATTCGAGCTAGCCACTATGCCCTGTAACCGGGTGGGGATGCACCACATAGATTTCATTATGTTAAATGACGATCGATGTATTGCTTGTGTAGATGCTCGGTGATTGAAATCGTGTCAATTTTAGCATTATTTATTGACAGATAAAATCGATAACAGGGTACATATCTTAGGTAGTTAATTAAAAATTCGATCGTTAGCAGTATTAATTTTTTGAGTTTTCTTGCTGGCAAATTATGGAAACTAATTAGGTACGATCGGTAAAATGTTAAGATGGATATTCGGATGACCACCATCCCAAGATTTAGAGATTCGTTGGCGTAGCCTACCATAGGTAATCGATTGAATCTCAATCTAGTTATTTATCTAAATTGCGATCGATATTGATGAAAGTTACTTTATTTGTCTATGGACTCGGCGGTGGCGGAGCAGAGCGAGTGATCTCGATCGTTGCTAACTATTGGGTCTGTCAGGGCTGGGATGTAACTTTAATTATGCTACTCGCACCGACCGAACCATCCTTTTACCCACTCGATCCGCGCATTAAGCTCAGAGCCTTGGGACTGGCAGCAGAATCCGCCAATCCACTTATCGCGATTGCCAGAGCCGGACAGCGGATTGCCCGATTACGGCAAGAAATTATTACCAGTCAACCGGATGTCGTCATCAGTTTCATGAATGCGGTTAATGTGTATGCGATCGTCGCCTGTGCTGGGCTAGAGATTCCGACCATTGTCTGCGAACATATTTATCCCGGTGCGACAGATGCGAACAAAATCTGGCAATTTTTGATGAAATGGACTTATCGCTATGCCGATCTAGTCACAGTTTTAACCCACAATGCTTTGCCATTTTATCCGGCTGCACGGGGGTATCGGACGATCGTTATGCCCAATCCCGTCACTACACCAGCTCCCATCGGGGCAATGGAGCCATTATTATCTACCCCCAGCGCAATTGCCATCGGGAGACTCCAGCCTCAAAAAGGTTTCGATCTGTTGCTCAGAGCTTTCGCTCGACTGTACGCCAAATACCCCGATTGGCAGCTCACAATTCTGGGGGAAGGCCCGATGCAAGCTGAATTAGAAGAGTTACGATCGCAGTTGCAATTAACAGATCGCGTCCATTTTCCGGGTTTAGTTACCAATGTGCGAGAATATCTGGCTCAAGCCGATTTATTTGTGATGCCATCTCGATTTGAAGGCTTTCCGATGGCGTTGTGCGAGGCGATGGCTTGTGGTTTACCCGTGCTGGCGGCGGACTGTCTGAGCGGCCCCCGCGATATCATCGTAGATGGGGTTGATGGCGTATTAGTGGCTCCAGAAGATGTGGATGCCCTGACGACACAATTGGATGCGTTGATGTCCGATCCCGCCCGACGCAAGCAATTAGCTCTTAATGCGCCCCAAATTCTCGATCGATTTGGTGTCGAGCGAGTAATGGGGTTGTGGCAGGATGCAATTGACAGCGTTATCGATCGAAAACGGCGTTAGTTGCTACCGACAACCTCAGCGGTTAAAATCGTAGGCGTTCTTAGGTAGCAACTTGAATTAGTTACGAAATAGATGCTGATGTTGGGGATGATATAGTTGCGATCGGGTCTGAGTGCCTTCAGCAATCTGGGCTAAGGCGGGACTAATAATATACATCGTCGTCCGCACGAGATTTTCTCTAGCAGTGACTAGAACCATCTCTGATAAGGGTACAACCCAAATTCGTTCATCTGCCCACCCCACTCGGAAACAGATGGCTACAGGCGTTTCTGGGGGGTAATGCTGGAGTAATTGGGCTTGCGCTGTCTTGACATGACGAGCGGCGAGGTAGAGACACAAGCTCGATCGATGAGCTGCTAAACTAGCTAAATCTTCGGCAATGGGGACGGCAGAAGCTCTCCCAGTCGGACGGGTGAGGATAATTGTCTGGACGATTTCGGGAACGGTAAGTTCGACTTGGAGTTTCGCCGCAGCAGCTTGAAAGGCACTAATTCCGGGGACTAATTCGACGGTAATATTTGCAGCTTTGAGCGCGTGGATTTGTTCGGAGATGGCACTATACAGCGTCAAGTCACCAGAGTGCAATCTGGCGATATTCAAACCCAATCCGACCCGCTCGACGATAATTGAGATAATCTGTTCGAGCGTCCGATCGCTAGTTTTAATAATTTCGGCATCGGGGTGGGCGTGCGCTAAAATCCGATCGGGAATCAACGAATCGGCATAAAGAATTACATCCGCAGTCGCAATGATTCTTTGACCTTTGACAGTTAATAAGTCTGGATCGCCAGGGCCGACACCAATAATATACACTTGGGGCATGAATTTTTAATGCTCGGTCAATTCGACTTTACTATTGTATCCATCATCATCTTGTGCCGCTCGTGGCATTTTGGACATGTCCAGCCGATTGAGTAGATTTAGATAAATCTTTCTATATTTTGTCTGATTTTTACCCCTGTTTTCTCCCATGTATAAGTGCTCCATGCAAGCTGATGACCGTATTCCCCAAAAGATTTACACTTTTGAGGCGAATCGAGCATTTCGATTAACTTATTAGCTAGCTGTTGATAATTATCTACTTCGACTAGATAGCCACTTTTACCTTCAATAATAAATTCAGGTCTCGATCCTCCATAAGTAGAAATGATTGGTAGCTGATGAGCCATTGCTTCAAAACACACATTTAGATTAGGATCGAATCTAGTTGGCAGACAAAATACAGCAGCTTTTTTGTAATAATTAGATACTTCAGCTAAGGGGACTTTGCCAACAATATTACAATTAGGAAGGCTTAATTTTGGCGAACAACCGACAATATTTAAAGTTGCATTAGGAAATTTATTCAATAAAATTTTGAAGGCTTCTACAAGAATTGGCCCACCCTTACGTTCCCACTCGACCCCAACAAACAAAATATTTTGACTACTATATCTTAGATCGTCAAATACTTCCATTTGCGACACGTTTACGCATGGGCCGCAAAGCACATTTACTACTTGTTCGGGATTACAATTATAATCCTGCACGATCGAATCAGCAACATTTTTACTCATAGTAAAATTCATCGCGGCATGATGATAAATCTCTTGTTCGCGTTCGATCCACGAACTAGAAGGCAGATGTTTTTGATTAAAACCCTGATAAGTTAAATTAACTAAGGCAGTACGATCGGTATAAACAAAATGAGGTATTCCGGGAATACTCGCATCAAACAATGACTGTAATTAAAATGTAAAGAGGTAATCTCGCTCTGCAAATCTCTCCAGAATAAATGCTCTGAGCTTATTGAAAAAATAATTGGTAACTAGTCTTCTGCTAGCCATATTAATCTGGCGATTGAATATGTCTAGTCCATATTCTTTAATAGTATGGAAAATAGTCGCTAAGTCTTTAGTATTAACCACTCCTGAGAACAGATCGATTACTTCGACTTCGAGACTGGGAAATTCTCTAGTCAGGATTTCATAGACTATTTCGTTGACATTCGAGAAACCTCCATACTTTACAAAAAGTATTTTTCTTTTGCCGTTCATCACTATCTCCTGGTATTAATGATAAAACTAAGTGGGGCATTCTCAATAGTCGGAAAGTCAGTTGTTGCTCAAATCTAGATTTATTCTGCTATTTTAAATTCAAGAATCCCGATCGTTCAGAGCATATTTATGAAAAGCGACTTCAAAGTTGAGTCCGTAAATATTATCTTTAATCATGAACGATTTTCGAGGATATAAATACATCCGATCGGTAGATGACAGATTATTCTAATAATCCAAATGTCTTGACTCAAGTTGTCGCCTTTTTTCAGCTCTATGCACCTAGTCATTAAACTTCTTGCAAAAGTAAAAATGCAATCATTTATAATGTCGTTTTCGTCCAGTTTCCCTAAAGCCTAATACCTGACTTACGGTATTACCCTACTATTAGCGATCTAACTAATTACCTGAATTTGCGAACCTTTACTGGTTTTCTGGACTTCGATTCGAGTTTGAAATGCTTCGCGGAATTGAGGCATGTGAGTTACGGTTAGGATACAGGCGAAATCGCTAGAAATAGCATTAATCGCCGAAATCAATCGATCGCAACCTTC
>NZ_JANYJC010000164.1 GCF_025361915.1 Chamaesiphon sp. GL140_3_metabinner_50 | reverse complement strand
GGTGTCTGACTTTATAGATTGCAAGAAGAGTTCCCATGCTAACTTATATTCACTTAATAGTGGAGATTCTAAAATCAGCGTTAGTTCTTCTAATCGCGATCGAATTTGCGTTAATTCCTGCTTAATATTGGAATGGTTGGTTCCTTTTTGTTTCAATTCATTGCGCTGACGTTCTAATACTACACGTTCGTGGATGGCTAACTCAACATCCGCCTGACGATGCTTGAGAGTAGAAATTGCCGTTTCTAAGTCGGCAATTTCGCGCTCGAATTCGATCGTGTAATCAACTGGGGTCGCATTCTGAGTCATGGTCGCAAGATACAATTTAAGTAGCATTACTATTAATATGCCTAAATTTAGGTCAGAACTCCCATGTCTTCCCCTACAGACGATCTCACCACCCTAGAACTAGCTCAAGCCCTCGCCGAGCGGCTGCGAATTGCCGAAACAGATTGGCACAGGCTCAAATCTAATCGTCCCGCACGCGCGAAGGAACAGGCTGCTGCGGCGTTGGTATTTTTACTCAAAGATAATTCCGATGAGGCGTTAGCACGGTTTTCGCAGGCGGTGGGGTGGTTAGATAAGTCGATTTCGGCTCCGCCTTGCCCTTCACACGGCGATCGGGTAAAGTTGAAAGCTGAAAGTTAACTGCCCTCACCCTGAGGGAGCTACGGTATATGTACAAGTCGATTGGACTTCGTTTTGAGATCTGGATCCCCCCTAGCCCCCCTTCAAAAGGGGGGAACCGGATCCGGAAGTCCCCCTTTTGAAGGGGGATTTAGGGGGATCTCTGGGGTTTTCGCTATCAAAAGTGGGGAGCCGTTAAAACTGGTTTAACTGCTCCTGTAGAATCTCTTTTTGCTTTTCAGATTCGACTAAACTATCTTTAGCTGTTTGGACTACTTCTGCCGTCGCGCGTTCGACAAATTTAGCATTGTTCAACTTACCATTAATCGATTCAATTTCTTTATTAATTTTATCGATTTTCTTCTGAATTTTGGCTTTAAAAGCTTCGAGATCGACAACACCTGTGAGCGGTAGAATAATTTGGACCGTCGCAAAGACACTCGCGATCGATCTGGTGGGTTCTTCAGTTAATTTATCAACAATAGTAAGCTGTTCGATTTGGGCTAAATCGCAAAGATAAGTTTTCCCGCGCTCCAATATTTCTCGCTCGGCGGTACTATCGCTTTGAAGGATAATTGAGACTTTAATCGCGCGTTTGAGATCGGCTTCGGCGCGAAGATTGCGGATAGTACGAGTTACACCAATCAGGAGATCGAATTCGCGATCGAGTTCCGCATCAATTAAGCTAGCATCGCTAGTAGGATAGGGTTGAATCGAGATATCTCCTGTTCCCTCATTTTCAAGGGGGGATTCCGACTGGGTTAATGTCTGCCAAATTTCTGCCGTAATATGCGGCATAAATGGATGCAATAATTTCAAGATGCCATCCAAAATAACGGCTAAGGTTTGCAGTACGACTAATTTACTAGCCGGATCGGCATCTTCTTGGAGGCGCGATTTAACTAACTCGATATACCAGTCGCAGAAGTCACCCCAGAAGAATTCATATAAGCCTTTAGTGGCTTCGCCTAAAGCATATCGATCGATATTATCGCTCGTCTGCTGGATGGTTTGATGGAAGCGCGATAAAATCCATTTATCGGCGACTTCTAACGATCCGGTTGGCGTTGCGAGGTTTGCCAGATCGAATTTGAATTCGGATGTCTCAAAATTCATCATGACAAATCGCGCCGCATTCCAGATTTTATTCGTGAAATTGCGACTGGCTTCGACAGATTCCGATTCGTCGGTTTTGCGGTTATATTGAATCCGAATATCTTGTCCCGCGCCGACTACTTCGCGGACTAAGGTATAACGGAGCGCGTCGGTACCATATTTGTCGATTAGCAACAAGGGATCGATCCCATTATTCGCGGACTTCGACATCTTCTTACCATTTTCATCCAGAACTAAGCCGTGGATGTAGACATTTTCAAACGGCATTTTCCCCGTCAAATAGCCAGACATCATCGTCATTCTGGCTACCCAGAAGAAGATAATATCGAAGCCAGTAACTAAAGTAGATGTTGGATAATACATCTCTAAATCGGCAGTATTTTCCGGCCAACCTAAAGTCGAAAATGGCCAAATTCCTGACGAGAACCAAGTATCTAAAACATCAGGATCGCGAACTAATTTTACATCTGCGCCGAATTGTGCGATCGCATTTACTCGTGCTTCCTCTTCATTCTTAGCCACAAAGAACGGCGTGTTATCGGTTATTTCCCCACCAGACTAGCTGACAGCATACCAAGCCGGAATCTGATGTCCCCACCACAATTGCCGCGAGATGCACCAATCTTGCAATTTAACCAACCAATCACGAT
>NZ_JANYJC010000088.1 GCF_025361915.1 Chamaesiphon sp. GL140_3_metabinner_50 | reverse complement strand
CAGTCGCCCATCGATTGACCTACAATGCGATCGAGTCGATGCTGAAATTAGAAGTACCCAACCTGCACGAACTGGATCTCGATCGAGTTATTGCTTACGGACACACCTGGAGTCCAATGCTAGAGCTAACTCCAGAGATTCCGATGTTCCACGGTCATAGTGTGGCGATCGATATGGCGTTCTCTGCCACAATTGCCCAGCAACGGGGGTATATTACAGTTGCCGATCGAGATCGCGTTTTGGGGCTAATGAGCCGCTTAGGACTCGCGATCGACAGCCCATATCTCACGCCCGAACTGCTCTGGCAAGCCACTAAATCGATCTCGCGGACTCGCGACGGTTTACAACGCGCTGCGGCTCCCTGTCCGATTGGCGAGTGTAAATTCATGAACGATCTGACTCGCACAGAGTTAGACGAGGTGCTGATGGTGCATCGTACTATCTGTCAAGGTTATCCCCGTCAGGGTAATGGTGAGGATATGTATGTAGTATTAGAGCAAGTAGGCGAGCCTTCTCCCGCAGGAGTATAGGGATGAGACCAGTTACACCCGTCGGGATTTTGGCAGCCAAACTGGAGAGCCTGACCCAAAAGGTGGCGCAGATCGAACATCTCGATCCGGCTTTTAAAGCCGAGCTACATCAAGCCTACGAGTTAGCCAACGGTCTCGATCCTTATCTCGATCGTTGTACTACACCAGAATCGCCAGCATTAGCCGCATTGGTAGAGCGCACCCAATCTGAAGATTGGAACAAACGCTTTACTGATGGTGAAACAGTCCGCCATCTAGAGCAGGAGATGGTTTCGGGTCATGTGGAGGGGCAATTTCTGAAATTTCTGATCCATCTGACTCAAGCGCGGCGCGTGCTAGAAATTGGCATGTTTACGGGTTACTCAGCTTTAGCAATGGCGGAAGCTCTCCCAGCCGATGGGCAAGTTATCGCCTGTGAAGTCGATACTTATGCGGCGGAATTTGCCCAGCGGTGTTTTAACGAATCTCCCGCCGGACATAAAATTTCGGTCAAAGTCGCCCCCGCACTGGAGACGATGCAACAGTTAGCCGCAAATGGGGAAGTATTCGATCTGGTGTTTATCGATGCCGATAAAGCGGGATATTTAGACTACCTCAATCTGTTGCTGACCACGGGATTGCTAGCTCCTAATGGTTCGATTTATGCGGATAATACCCTGATGCAGGGACAGCCGTATGTATCAGAGACTACGCCTAATGGAATTGCGATCGCAAATTTCAATCAAGCTGTGGCGGACGATCCGCGCGTGGAGCAAGTGTTAATTCCGTTGCGGGACGGGATTACTTTGATTCGGCGGGTTTAAGATTGCTCTCACCCCCAGCCCCTCTGTCTTGACCCAAACGCACGCTGAGGCTTCCTCAGCGCGATTTGGGTCGCTCCCAAAATTGGGAGAGGGGCTGGGGGTGAGGGTGATGCGAAGATCTACCCACCCCGCCCGTTGGGCACCCCTCCGAGGAGGGGATTTTTTAAAAGACAGTTTTGGTGAGAGTGATGGGATTGGAGCGAGAAATAACTGTGGAGAATGGGGGATGGCAGACTAGAATTAAAACCCTGGCTACCTTGGCGGTGCTATTACTGGTACTGCCTTTGAATTTGGCGTTAACTGCGATCGCGCTGATTGGATCTATACTTACTAAATCATTCCGATCTCGCCCGGTTCTTAGGGATCCACAGACGATTTTGATTAGTGGTGGTAAGATGACCAAAGCTTTACAACTAGCCCGATCGTTTTACAATGCTGGTCATCGGGTAATTTTAATTGAAACGCATAAATATTGGCTGACTGGGCATCGTTATTCTAGTGCTGTCGATCGATTCTACACTGTCCCCGATCCGCGCGATGAAGATTATGAAACAGCACTGTTAGAGATCGTCATTCGTGAAGGGATTGATGTCTATGTGCCCGTCTGTAGCCCGGTGGCGAGTTATTATGACTCTAGAGTTCAAACGATACTCGAACCCTACTGTACGGTGATGCACGTCGATGTGGAGATGTTGCAACGGTTGGATGATAAGTATGAATTTGCCTCCGATGCTCAAGCTCTAGGGTTGCGGGTACCCAAGTCTTATAAAATTACCGATCCTCAGCAAGTCATCGATTTTGACTTTAGCACCCAGCAGCGTAAATACATCATTAAAAGCATTCCTTACGATTCGGTGCGACGGCTAGATTTAACTAAATTACCCTGCGAAACTCCCGCCGCAACAGCCGCTTTTGTGAAATCGCTACCAATTTCTGAGAGCAAACCTTGGGTGATGCAAGAGTTTATCCCAGGGCAGGAATATTGTACCCACAGCACGGTTCGCAACGGTCATATTCAATTACACTGTTGCTGTGAATCTTCAGCGTTTCAGGTTAATTACGAGCATATAGATCGATCGGACATCCAGAATTGGATTAGTACTTTTGTCGGCAGTTTGCAATTGACGGGGCAAGTGTCTTTTGACTTTATGCAAGCAGATGACGACGGCGAGATTTACGCGATCGAATGTAATCCGCGCACCCATTCCGCAATTACGATGTTTTATAATCATCCTGATGTTGCTGATGCTTATCTAACTCCCGAACCTCTCAATCTTACGGCTCAACCATTAGCTACCAGTCGCCCGACTTACTGGCTCTATCACGAAGTTTGGCGATTAGTCACGCATTTACATTCACCCCAGCTTACCCAGCAACGATTACAAATTATCGCCCAAGGTAAAGATGCCATCTTCGATTGGCACGATCCGCTACCTTTTTTGATGGTGCATCATTGGCAGATTCCACTATTACTACTCGGAAATTTACGCAATCCGAAACAATGGATTCGGATCGATTTTAATATCGGCAAGCTGGTAGAAATAGGCGGAGATTAATATTTAGACTCATTCACTATCCACTATTCACTAAAACACTAGGAATTGCGTTTTAACGAAAGATGTAAATATGTCCAAATTAAAAGTTATACATTTAATCGGATCGGCAGCTAGTGAGTTTTATTGCGATCTGTCGCGGCTATATGCGCGAGATTGTCTAGAAAATACTGCCAATCCAGAATTATACGAGTTTCACATTGCTTATATTACGCCCGATCGAGCTTGGCGGTTCCCGACATCGCTAAGTGCTTCAGATATCGATGCAGCACCACCACTATCGATCGCCCAAGCCATTCAAACGCTGCAAAACCTGAACATCGACGTGATGCTACCGCAGATGTTTTGCGTTCCGGGCATGACACAGTATCGCAACCTATTCAACTTATTGAATATTCCGTATGTGGGTAACACCGCAGACTTAATGGCTCTGGTTGCTGATAAAGCCAAGACTCGATCGATCGTGGCGGCGGCGGGGGTAGCGATTCCCACAGGTGAAGTCTTACAAGCTGGAAAACTACCCAGTATCGATTTTCCGCTGGTAATTAAACCGCTCGACACGGATAACTCGATCGGGGTAGCCTTGGTGAAAGATGCGACCGAATGGGATGCGGCACTACAGATTGCCTTGACTCATGGCGATCGCGTCCTAGTCGAAAAATTCATCGAATTGGGGCGAGAAGTCCGCTGTGGGATAGTCGAGCGCGCTGGAGAACTCATCTGTCTACCACTGGAAGAGTACGCCTTAGATGCCAATATTAGACCGATTCGGAGTTATGCCGATAAGCTGAAAAAAAATGCTGCTGGCGATTTAGATTTTGCGGCAAAAGACATTACTAAGTCGTGGATTGTCGATCCGATCGATCCGATTACCGAGCGGGTGTGGGCGATGGCGAGAATCTGCCATACCGCGCTAGGCTGTCGTCACTATAGTTTATTTGATTTCCGGATCGATCCGCAGGGCAATCCGTGGTTTTTGGAGGCTGGCTTGTACTGTTCTTTTGCCAAAACTAGCGTGTTGTCGGAGATGGCGAAAGCAGCGGGGATGCCCTTAAATTCCTTCTTTGACGATCTGTTACATGCAGCGATCGCAGTATAGAACCCATTTAAGATCTTCTTAGCTATCTAACTGCTATTTGTGGAGCGGGCGGGTTCGAGCGTCAGATGATTGTATTTGGCGATAATTCATAGCATAAACCCTCCCCTACGGTTGGTGAATAAGCATGTTTCATATATATGGATCTGTAGTGGCGGGTTTATGCTAGTCAATATGACTCGTACTGTTCGATATCGTTGGCGAAGCCTACCGTAGGTACACGAACCCGCCCTGCCCCACTAGCAGATCTCAAATGGGTTCTTATTGAGCGTGTTGGGTTTCATTCTTCAACCCAACCTACAGATCCATATTTCGTTGCAGGATATGAGATAGTTCGATCGACAACCAACAGGCTTTACTTCACATGGAATTTTGGAATCGAGTTTTAGATCTTGCTGCTACTACCGCTCAAACAGTCGGCGTGCAATTGCTTCAAGACTTCGGACGCGTGCAGGGGTTAGAAAAAGATGATGGGAGTTTAGTGACTCAATCCGATCGATGGGCGGATAATGAGATTCGATCGAGTATTGCTAAAGTTTTTCCCGATCATGCCATTCTCAGTGAAGAGAACGAACATGAATTCACCGCAGCAACATGGACGTGGGTGATCGATCCGTTAGATGGAACTACCAATTTTACGCGGGGGATTCCGTTGTGGGGCATCTCGATCGGGTTACTCTACAATGGTGAGCCAGTATTTGGCTATGTCTATTTTCCGCCTGTAAATCAAACTTTCTACGGCTATTGGGCGGGAAATACGGGTTTAGAACTGCCGACGGGAGCATATCTAAATGGTAATCCGATTCAGATTAGTCAGGATCTACCCAGTCAAAATCATTTTTTCAGTTTGTGCGCCCGCAGTCTCCAGATCTGGAAACCGGGATTTCCTTGCAAAATTCGGATGCTGGGAGTGGCTACTTACAATTTTCTGGCGGTGGCGGCAGGATCGAGTTTGGGTGGGGTGGAAGCAACACCCAAAATCTGGGATCTAGCGGCGGTGTGGGCGATTATACATGCTGCTGGAGGTTCGTGGTACTCATTGAGAGCCGAACCAACTTTCCCAGCGGTTGTAGGGCGAAATTACGGCAACATGCAATGCCGAGCCTGATTGTCAATCGGGCAGAATTGGCAGATTTGCTATTACCCCAAATGACATCGATTCGGAAGTAATCTGGATACCATTAAGGAATTTTTACGATCGAAATCGAGCAGTTCGCGGGAATGGAGCTGATGGTGGTTTTTAAAAATAAAACTGTTGCAACCCGCATTCTATCGTCAACAGCTCGATCTACTCAGATAGTGCGAGAGTTTTCGCAGCAGAATTACCAGATTCTGATTACCGCCAGGGAACCAAGGCGCGCGCGAACCGTAAAACCCCAAATCCCCAGACTATCTGTCAGGATGTTGAGAGAAATACTGGTGTCGCTCTTTCCCCCACATTCCCCACCTGCTGTTATTCGGCTTCAGTAGGTACAGCAGTAGCCGTGGCTTTTGCCAGATCGCGTTTTTCGCGTTTTTTGCGCTCGGCTTCAGCTAAATCTGCCATCACTGCTTCCATTTGGACGAGTTTATCCAAATTGCTACGATAGGTATCTAAATCTTTTTGGACTTTATCGGTAGGTAAGTGCATCGCTGCGCCAATCTGTAAGATTGCTGCTTCGCGTTTTTTCTCATCTTTGAGGATGGCTGGTGCGGCTTGTTCGAGAATTGTAAATAAGCCGATGCCAAATAACCGACTGTACTTAAATTTAGGATTACTCGCGATCGATTCGATCGTACCAGCTATTTGCGCTCCGCTACCACTCGCCTCTGGGTGCGCCAACCAACTGACGATATCTTGCTCTTGCATACTGCTAGCAAATTCCGAGACTCCAGTCGCATCGGTGCGGTATTGTTGAGCGTTACCACCCATCGATTCACACAACGCAACGAAAATCGATTGTTTATCGGTTTCGGGGCGATAACTCGTCATAAACCGATCGAAGCTACTGACTACACCCAAAGCGTAAATTGGATTGTAGGCAAAATCAACATTAGTCGAAAGCAAATGCATTTCGACCATTAATTCTTCTACTACCCGCCGATAAATCGAATTAATCGGGCGGGTATGTTGAGAGTAGAAATTACGCTTGGTATCGGAGACAGTACTCTGGTTATTCACCGGGTTATCTAAAAAATGTGGTTAACAATACTTAATTATCATCGATCGGTTACCCAATACGCAAAGATCGCGATTTTCAGATCGATCGGATGATGGCTCAAAAGCTGATGACATCGGCGATCTCGGCAATTAATAGCAATTTAAAATCGATCGCGCCCCCGATCTTTGGGTTTTTATGCGGATGCATTTTAGCCGATCGGCAAGGCATCCTGATAAAAGAACGATTATTTAGATGTAATAAGCAAGGTTGATATGGCTCGTAATTTGAATGTGGCAGTCTGGTTGTTATGCGGCACAATGCTAGCTATCATTTTCGATCGCCCTACCTATGCTTATACCATCGATCCTGTCGAGAATCAAACAGCGGTACAGATCGATTCAGTCAATGCTGGCAAACAATATCAACAAGGTGTAACCGCTGCTGCTGCTGGTAATTTTACGCAGGCAATGTCTAATTTCGATCGAGCCATCACGCTAGATCCTCAATATTTTGCCGCTTATATCGAACGCGGTAATGCTAAAGATGGCATGGGAGATTTAACAGGTGCGATTGCCGATTATACTACCGCAATCTCGATCGATCCCAAATCTGCCATTACTTACTATAACCGTGCGACCGTATTGAGTAAAAGCGGCAAACATCCAGCCGCCATCGCCGACTACGACAAAGCCGTTGAGATCGATCCCAACTACGCTCAAGCCTATATGAATCGCGGTAACGAGCTAGACGATGCGGGTAATTCTCAAGGTGCGATTGCCAGTTACGATCGAGCGATTCAAATTAGACCCAAATATGCTCTAGCCTACCTCAATCGAGGGATTGCTTATGCCCGTGCTGGCAATCGCGACCGCGCGATCGCCGATTTCCAATTTGCTGCTAAATTGTTTAAAGAGAGTGGCAATCTCGATCGAGCTACTCAAGCTCTCAATTTGATTAAAGATATTCAATCGGAAGTTTATTAAACCAAGCTCTTGTTAAGCTCCCCGCTCCCCGCTCGGTTGACTCCATCGATCCCCTATAATTAAAGAAAAGTTTCAGACAAAACTGCCGCGATGACTCCAGAAGTAGACACCGAGCTTCAGTCCGATTCCGAACTGAGTACTGCACTGTGGGCACCAGAACCGGATGAGAACGTTTCTAGCATTGAATCAGACGACGTTCCCGCTGATTTGGAGATGTCTTTTTTCGATCATTTAGAAGAGTTACGCCAACGAATTTTTTATGCGATTATTGCAGTAGCATTAGGCGCAACAGGATGTTTTGTCTATGCTAAACAAATCGTCCAAATTTTAGAAATTCCCGCAACAGGGATTAAATTCCTGCAATTGGCTCCAGGGGAATACTTTTTTGTCTCGGTGAAGGTGGCTGGCTACTGTGGTTTATTGGTAGCTAGTCCGGTAATTCTCTATCAAATCATTCAATTTGTAATTCCCGGCTTAACGCGGCGCGAACGACGGTTGGTATTGCCTGTAGTGGTTGGCGCGTCGGGGTTATTTGTCGTCGGGATTGGGTTTGCTTACGCTGTCTTAATTCCGGCGGCTTTGAATTTTTTAATCGGTTACGGCGAAAATGTCGTCGAGCAAGCTTGGTCGATCGATCGATATTTTGAATTTGTGCTAGTTTTATTATTTGCGACGGGATTGTTGTTTGAATTACCCGTCGTGCAAATTTTACTCTCGCTGTTGGGGATTCTCTCTTCGCGATTGATGTTAGCTGGTTGGAAGAGTGTCGTAGTCGGCTCGATGGTAGTCGGTGCAATCGTCACCCCTTCGACAGATCCGCTCACCCAAAGTCTACTGGCTGGTGCGGTTTTAGCCCTATATTTTAGCGGAATCGGGGTTGTGAAGTTGCTGGGTAAGTAACTACAGCTAGTGACAATTCTGATTTTAAAATTCTGACGCTATTTGATCGCTTCAATAATCGATTGGAGATATTTGACGACATCATGCGGGTTGCAGCAGTTGTGTTTTTAAAAACCAGCATCAGATCTAGTCTCAATTTTCATAATGATAATTGCTGCACAGGTAGGGGCAATGTCTTGTCTTGACTGAAACACATGCGGAGGGAACCTCCGCGTGATTTCAGTCGCTGTCTTGTCGGTTTTTTACGTCACGGGGGAACCCCGTGACGTAAAACCGCCGCTGTCTTGTCTCGCAGCCGCTTCATGAATTGCCCCTACCTGCGATATTAGCAAATCTTAATTATCCTTAATCACACGGACTCGCTGAGTCAAAGTCGTCGTACCGCTGGGGCGAATGAATACGGTAGAGAACCAATAATCGCCAGATTTACCAGGAGCGCGGGCAATTTTAAACAAGCCGCCAGCCGTGAGTAATTCTAACTTGTAGTTAGCGGGCTTACCATAACTTTGAGCCGAAACTGGTTGTTCGATCGTCGCCCCTAATAGTACATCTTCTCCGAGCGGTTCGGTGACGATCGCATCTAGATTATACTCGGCATTAGTTTGAAGTTTGCTGGGTAAATTGAGTTCGATCGTCGGTGGTTTGGTACCGCTCGATACTTGGGTACGCTCTTGTAAGACTTGTTGCGAAACAATTTGTCCGCCGACAATTTTTTGCTGAGATTGAATGGTGGCTAAAAGATTGAGGGTTCTAGCGTCGAGCTTTTGCACGCCAGTAATTTTGGTAGTAGTAGTGACGGTATAAGTATTACCCGCACCCTGCCAGCCATCTAATGTCGTCGTGTAGGTAAGATTGCTATAAGTTTGCCAAAATTGTCCTAAAGATTGCTCCCAAGTTGCTTTAGTTAAGCCATCGCTGGTATTAAAATTCGGACTGTAATAGCCAGTTAATTCGGGAAGTTTGCGTTGGTTGGCGGCGGCATCAATTTTGGTGAGGAGTGTTTTAAGAGCATCAGGCGCATTTAATGTCGCATTTTGAGCGCAAGCGGGAAGAATGACAGCTTGCTGACAACTGATGGCTAGTGCTAAGATTGCTAGTCGATACCGAAATCTAGTTGACTTTGTAGCGGTTAGAAAGCGGTAGATAGATTGCAACAACATGTTTTAAGAGAAATAAGGGATGTGGGATTAGCAAACGTCTGGTACCAATTCTCAAAACGGCAGTTACAGACAAACCCCGCAGTCTGCGACACTTTGCCAAAGTCGCTGGGGTAGAGAAAAAGCGCATCTCGATCGAGTGAGCGAGATTACATAACGCAAGTTGCTAGTTATAACCACGGTTAAAGATTTGGGTATTAGGTATTAGGTATTAGCGATGGGATAAAATCTAAAACCTAATACCTAACACCCATCTCACTAAAAACTCATAACTAGCAACTTGGGTTACATAATAGAATAACAGAAACAACGATTCTCCTAGCGGAGATGCTACGTAAACGGCTAAAATACCTGTGTTGCTGGTGAGGAATTAAAATACTAGTGTCTAATGTAGCTATTAAGCTCCTAATTGCCGCAAGTGGAACGGGGGGACATGTATTCCCCGGAATTGCTGTCGCTCAAAAGCTTTCGGGATATCAGATTGAATGGTTGGGGGTGCCCGATCGCTTAGAATCTAAGTTAGTACCCAAAGAATACCCATTACATATTATTAAAGTAGGTGGTTTTCAAGGTAAACCGGGCATCGGTACGCTCAAAACAATCGGTGGATTGATTAAGGGTATATTTCAAGTTCGCAAACTGCTCAAACAGGGTCATTTTGATGCTGTCTTTAGTACGGGGGGCTATATTTCAGCTCCCGCTATTTTAGCGGCTTATTCGATCGGTTTGCCCGTATTTCTCCACGAATCGAATGCAATTCCTGGCAAAGTTACCCGCTGGCTGAGTCCTTTTTGTACTAAAGTAGCCGTCGGCTTTGTGGAAACTGCTAAATATCTCCCCCGCGCCAAAACTATCTATCTCGGTACTCCATGTCGCGAACAGTTCCTGACACCACAACCCCTCGATTTACCCATTCCCGATTCTAGTCCCCTAATTGTAGTTGTCGGCGGCTCTCAAGGCGCGGTAGCCCTCAATCAGATGATTCGTGAATGCGTTAGTACCTGGTTAGATGCTGGCGCAACCATCGTGCATATCGTCGGTGGTGCGAATGCCTCGACAGACACCATCTCACACCCTCAGTATATCGTCTTGCCTTTTTATGAAAATATGGCAGGATTGTTCCAACGAGCGGATTTAGCAATTAGTCGAGCGGGTGCGGCTACCTTAAATGAGTTAATGATTACCCGCACGCCATCAATTTTAATTCCCTATCCCTATGCCGCCGAAGATCATCAATATTACAATGCTAATGTCTTAGCTGCTGCTGATGGCGCGCTCCTATTTCGTCAAGAAACTCTCACAGCCCAATTTTTGGCAGGGGAAGTGCTCGATCTCCTCCAGAGTCCTCAACGCCTGAAGATGATGGCTTCTAATACTAGTTCGCTAGGTGTGATTAATAGTGCAGATTTGTTGGCAGATTTAATCGGAGAATCTGTAAAAGCTAGGTCGATACCACCACAAGTCGATCGTCCAGCCAGCAACACAAAGAGTTGAATGTTAAAGTAAGGAGAGTTTTAACGATCGGTTAAAATCCGGATCGGATAAAACTCGCACTTTTTATCGATCGAATTTAAAATTACCATGACTACAGCAACTTGGAACGGTGTTATCTTAGCCCAAAGCGATGCAACAGTCGTCGTTGAAAACAATCAATATTTTCCGCCAGATAGTCTTAACAAACAATATTTTACAGATAGCAACACTCATACTAGCTGCGGCTGGAAAGGGACGTGTAACTATTATAGTGTCGAAGTAGAAGGTCAAGTCAATAAAGACGCTGCTTGGTACTATCCCGAACCTAAAGATGCTGCCAAAAACATCACAGGTTATGTTGCTTTTTGGAAGGGTGTTAAGATTGCTTAATTGAGAAGATCGAAAAAGTTTTTCTCGGTCTCTAGTTCAAGCTAATAACATACTTATGGCGATCGGAAAAATATCATTAAACTTATCCGATCGTCAAATCAATTTAACTTCAGTCAAGATTACGCCAACGCCTTAAAAATTAGTATGATAGATCTCCAAATCGTTGCGGAATTGCAAATTGTATTTGCCGATATCCCCGATGCACTTTTCAGCTTGGAAACTATCGCTGACTGCGAAGGCGATCTCGAAGATGCCGCAATGACTCTAGCAATTCGAGTCGGACAACAACCAGATATTACCAATAGTGAATGGCTGGATGGATTAGCCAAGAAATGTCGCGTTGCTATCTGTCGATCGGAATTTCGTAATGATATGGTAGATGGTAATTTCGTGCCGTTATTCGAGCATTTTGTGAATACGAAAGTTTGTCCTAAGTTATTAATTTTACCCGTACTACTGTACGCTCATGAGTGTGGAATTAACCGTTTTTGCCAGCCGCTCGACCCGTTGTAAAAAGAGCGGGGAGCGGGGAGAAGATATATTAAGTTAAATAAGTAATTTAGTAAGTTAATTAATATCCTGGAATAAAGACTCTTTATGACTGGGATCTATTTCCCAATCATCATTTTCACCGCCGATAATTAATTGTTGAATTTCGACATATTCTTTACTTAATTGGTTGAGCGAGTTGATTAAAATATCGATCGCAATCGAGTCACTAGTTCCTAAATCTAGCCAGCAACGTCCCCAATTTCCTTCATACTCAAAATCGCCCAGGTTATGCATTAATGACATCATTGCGTTATCGCTAGCATCATTGTCATAATCCATATAGCTCAAGTCCAAACCCGTTTCTTGAACTTGGCTATTCTCGGCGTTAAATCCGCCCAATTTACCTAAGAAAAACCAAGAAGAGAATACTTCTTCAACTAGCTTTTTCTCTTGCTCGGATGGGACATTATTAAATTCTAACCAAAACCAGACATCAATTTGACTGAATTCACGAAATTGGACTTGCATGTTAATTAGGTTTTAGGCTTTAGGCTTTAGACTTTAGGCTTTAAGGTTGTTTACCCTCTCTATAGTATAGAGAGGCTTTTCCGGCTCCCTCCCCTTATAAAGGGGAGGGTTGGGGTGGGGTAAAGGACTACGTAGCAATTCAAATAACTTATCGGTGCGCCATATCTTTTCAAGGGGACTAGCGGTGATTTCTTATGTTTGCGATCGATAAGTGTCAGACATCCTCTGCGATGTATTTAAATATATCTAGTTAAATTAATCCGATATCTTTCCTTTTTAGTGATGGTGACTTCGCCGATTTCTAGTCGTCCTTTACCGCGAATTGCTACTAGATCGCCTGCTTTGAGTGCGTGAGCTGATTGACCGATTTCTTTCCAATTAACGCGGACATCACCACTAGAAATTAGATCGACCATTTTACTGCGGGACATGCCAAATCCAGCAGATGCAATCGCATCTAATCTAAGCGAAGCTTCGGTGGTAACCAGTTCTTTTTTCTTGGGTTCGCGAATTTTTAATTCGCTAAAATCGATGCGGCGAGTTTTGACAGGAACCGATCGAACTTGAGTTAAATTAGTTTCTAAAAACTCGACTAATTCTGGGGCGACGATTGCTTGGGCACCTTGTTCGCCCAACACGATGATATCACCTGTTTTATCGCGGACGATGCCACAACCTAACATCGCACCCAAAAAGTCGCGATGGGTGGGCGGATCGAATAGAAAATTTCCCGCAATTTGAATGGCTGCTAAAGGCACTTGGCTGGGTTCAAATGGCAATTCGCTCCGACAGATGCCTAAGCGTTGTCTCTCGGCTTGGGGATAGCCGCCTGTAGCGATAATTTCCACATCGCTGAGGCGACCGAATACGCCTTGAATTTCCGCGATTTCTGGTGGCGACAGGAAGTCGGTTTCGACAACTTCCCAAGTTTTAATTGCTTGTTCGGCTAAATCGATCGCTCGTGCTACAGTTTCGCGGTTTTCGACTCGTTTTAATAATTCTTCTCTAGGGAGCATTTATGATTAGTGGAAAGTTGACAGCGAAAAGTGCGTTCTTGGGGTTCCCCCTGTCTTGTCGCACTTATTTTGACGGGGAACCCGTCCAAAAGTGCGCCGCAAGTCAAGCACCTTTTCAAGACAGTTGAAAGTGCAGATGATTACTGGTACATATCGATGTAGCTTTTAATATTTTCGAGATCGAATTTGCGGAGGATGGTAGTTGACTGTTGCAGCAGTAACTGAGAGCCTTCAACCACAATTAGATATTTACCTGCATTGAGACGATTGCGATATGGAAGCGCGTCGCCACTACCAAAAGCAATTCCACCGCCGCCACCGATAAAGACACTACCCATTGCGCCACCGATTGCGCCCAGCAAGCCACCAATCAGCCGATCGCCAATTTCTCCCGCCCAGGCAAATGTGTGTAAATTGGTAGATAAGCTAAACCCAACTCCGGCTAAAAAGCCAAAGGGCACCAGCCAACTTGCCATCAGTTTGGCTTGTTTTTGGGCAACTTCATTAGGATCGATCAACCCAAATTCATCGGCACTTTTATAACCGCGACCGAGAATAGTAATTTTATCTAACGGTAATCCCTGCTTTTCCAACATAGTATATGCTGATTCCGCCTGGATGCGATCGGTTAGTACGGCGACTAAATAATTGTTGTTCATCTTACATTATAACTGTTTGGATTGGAGCGGGGAGCGGGGAGCGAGGAGAGGAGGGGACTGGGGGACTGGGGAATATTTTGTCTGTATGTCCTTTACCCTCTACCCTTCTTCCCTAAAACCTAAAACCTAAAACCTAAAACCTAAAGCCTAAAGCCTAAAGTATAGATTGTGAAATTGAACGAAAGGATAACCCCGCTGGGGGGTTAATCCAGTTAGAATGTGCTATTGCACTGACCTTTATCTTACCTAACCGATCGTGTCAAAAGTTCTTGTTTCCGATCCTATCGACCAGGCGGGGATTGATATCCTGCTGCAAGTTGCCCAAGTAGACGTTAAAATTGGCTTACCACCAGCAGAATTAGCACGGATTATCGGCGAGTACGATGCGATTATGATTCGATCGGAAACCCGCGTCACTCAAGAAATTATCGAAGCTGCTACCAATCTCAAAATTATTGGGCGTGCAGGTGTTGGGGTAGATAATGTCGATGTCCCCGCCGCTACCCGCAAAGGAATCGTGGTTGTCAACTCTCCAGAAGGTAACACGATCGCGGCAGCCGAGCACGCCTTAGCGATGATGTTATCGATGTCTCGCTACATTCCCGAAGCCAACCAGTCGATGAAAAGCGGACAATGGAACCGCAAACAGTTCGTCGGGACTGAAGTTTACAAAAAAACCCTTGGTGTCGTGGGTTTGGGCAAAATTGGTTCTCATGTCGCGACAGTCGCCAAAGCGATGGGCATGAAATTACTCGCCTACGATCCGTTTATTTCTGCCGAACGCGCTGAGGAACTGGGCTGTAGATTAGTCGATTTAGATGCAATTTTCCGCGAATCCGACTACATTACCCTCCACATTCCCAAAACGCCAGAAACGACCAATCTGATTAATGCCGAAACATTAGCCAAAATGAAACCCCAAGCGCGGATTATTAACTGCGCGCGCGGTGGCATTATCGATGAAGCCGCTCTAGCAACTGCCCTTAAAGCTGGAACGATTGCCGGGGCAGCAATTGACGTATTTGCCACCGAACCATTAGGCGAATCCGAACTCCGTAGCCTAGGTAAAGAAATCGTCCTCACGCCCCACTTAGGAGCCTCTACAGCCGAAGCCCAAGTCAATGTCGCGCTGGATGTTGCCGAACAGATTCGAGATGTGTTGCTGGGGCTGCCAGCGCGGTCTGCGGTGAACATTCCCGGACTCCACCCCGATGCCCTCGCCCAGCTCAAACCATATCTACAACTTGCCGAAACGATCGGGAATATGGTCAGTCAATTAGCTGGCGGACGGATTAACGATCTGCAAGTTGGCTTATATGGCGACTTGGCAGAACAACAAACCAAACCAATTGTTACCGCCGCCCTCAAAGGTTTATTATCTCCCGCACTGCGCGAACGGGTCAATTATGTCAACGCCGGAATTGAAGCTAAAGAGCGGGGCATCCATGTCTCTGAAACTCGCGATGCTTCAATTCGCGACTATGCAGCGACACTCAAGCTGATTGCTAAAGGTTCTTTGGGTCAGCATTCAGTGACAGGCGCGCTGCTTGGTGATGCTGAAATGCGAATTACCAGCGTTGATGATTTCCCCGTTAACGTTGTCCCCACCCAAAACATGCTGTTTACAGTCCATAAAGATGTACCCGGCATTATTGGCATTATCGGTTCGCTGTTGGGTAAATTTAATGTCAATATTGCCAGTATGCAAGTCGGACGTAAAATCGTGCGCGGCGATGCAGTCATGGTACTAAGTCTTGACGATCCGTTACCCGATGGAATTTTGGCAGAAATCAAACAAGTGAATGGAATTAGCGATGCTTATACCGTAACGCTAACCAGTTAGGCGATCGGCGATCGTTACAGAATCGAGATCTATCTCTCGATTTCAAGATCCGTTATGTTACTGTGGTGGGGGATTATTATCTACTCGCCACAGTTAATACCTCAACATAGTTATTAGAATTTATACATTAAAATCCAGAATCATGTCTAATAGCTGGTGGGAAATTAAAATTGATTGCGTACCTAATCTAGAAGAAAGTATCTTCTGGCGACTGAGTGAATTTGGGTGCAAAGGGATGTCTACACAAGCACAAGGGCTAGAAATTCTCATTTCGGCCTATATTCCCCAAGCTCAGGTCAAATTATTAGAGGTATCAGATCTGTCTTTACGATTTGAACGTGATGCTAGAGAACTCGGCTATCCCTTGCCAGTCACCAAATGCAATCTGATCGATGAAGAAGATTGGTCGAGTAGTTGGAAGCAACATTGGCAACCACAACAGATCGGCGATCGATTATTAATCAATCCAGCCTGGTTAGATACACCCACAGATCCAGAGCGAGTTACCCTGCAACTCGATCCTGGTGTTGCCTTTGGAACGGGCACTCATGCCACAACTCAACTGTGCCTAGAAGCCCTGGAAATGCGCCTACAACCAGGCACAAATCTCACAATTGCCGATATCGGCTGCGGATCGGGAATTTTGTCTACAGCGGCAATTTTGCTGGGTGCCGAGCGCGTTTATGCTGTCGATAACGATCCGTTAGCTGTCAAAGCTACTGCCGAAAATCGCGATCTCAATGCGATCGCACCACCAAAATTAATCGTCGATTTAGGCAGCATCGAAGAGTTGCAACTGATGATTTCTGCACCGCTTGATGGGTTTGTGTGTAATATTTTAGCCGATGTCATCGTCCAACTCGCTCCTTCAATGGCTGCGCTTGTTAAACCCAAAGGCTGGGCAATATTAAGCGGTATTTTGTCGAGTCAAGTCGCCGATGTTTCCCACGTATTAGAAAAAAATGGCTGGGTAGTCGGCACTGTCTGGAATCGTCAGGAGTGGAGTTGCATTAATCTCAAGCATAAGTAAAGGTGGGAGATGGGAATCGGGGATAGTGGATAGTGAATAGAAATATACATATCCATAGGTTGGGTTTCGAGGCTCAACCCAACCTCCGCAAGTTATTTAATCCTCACTCCCTAACCCACATCGCGCGATGCACTGGCAAACCGCGCTTGAGGGTGGCTGTTTCGCGCTCGGTGGGGATGCCGAGGGGATTGGGTTCTAGCCACTCGGCTTGAGTGCGACGGAAGGCGGGATTTTCGCTAAAGCGATCGCACATTTCTTGCGCCACCCATTCGAGATCCGATTGTAAGAAGACTTCGCCACCGCTGGGTAAATAACGGGCGATATCGTTGACTAGTTCTGGTTGTACTACCCGTCGTTTGGCGTGTCGCTGTTTAAAACAGGGATCGGGATACTGAATGCTAATTCGCTGTAATTTGCCTGCTGGTAGCGATGCGAGGAGGGTTGCCAGCGAGGTGTTAATATTGCCAAAGACGTAATGGAGATTATCAATTTCGGCTCGATCGCGAATCTGGTTGGCTTGAATGACTAGAGCTTGGCGAATTTCAATTCCTAGATAGTTCCAAGTGCGCTCGTGTTGCGCCAATTTTAGCAAAAAGCTGCCCGCAGCACTGCCGATATCGAGATGAATTGGTAGTGCCAAATTTGGATAAATTACCGACCAGTCGGGCGGAATTAGGGGCTGTTGATAAATAATACTTAACGGATTAACGTGCTGTCTGACTTTGATCCGAGCCATTAAAATAGGGCGTTGTTGAGATCGGGAGGAAAAGGGAGATGAAGGGAATGGGTGAGGAAGATGGCAACAAATAGGTTACGAAAAATGACGACCGTGCCTTGAATCGATTGCCTCAAAAATAGCAGCAATCTGGGTATTAAATCTTAAAGAATGCTTTGAAGTATCTACGTAAAGCTAGTAAATTTTAGGTGCCGATAGTAGCAATCTAAAATTTACTAGCCAAGATGGAGACAACCGACACAGTGCAAAAACGATCGAATCGAGATCGATATCTGACTCGTGCAGCGGTTATCATCTCTCGATCTACGCCAGCTAGATCGAACAATTGCGACGATCGACTATATCGATCTATTCATCCCCTTCTTTATCAATTTGTTTGAGATGAATGTGCTTGCGTCCGAGGGAGATTTCAAAAACATCTCCTTCTTGCAAGCCCATTTGCTTGGTGTAAGCAGCACCAATCAATAAGTTATTATTAGATTGAACGGTGATCTTGTAGCTGGCACTGCGACCGCCACGACCGCCACCAACGGATTTACTATCGAGT
The DNA here is from genome assembly GCF_025361915.1 of Chamaesiphon sp. GL140_3_metabinner_50. Classification (GTDB taxonomy): domain Bacteria; phylum Cyanobacteriota; class Cyanobacteriia; order Cyanobacteriales; family Chamaesiphonaceae; genus Chamaesiphon. Next base: position 5,253 of record NZ_JANYJC010000088.1, on the reverse strand, counting down.
TGAATGCCTTCAGCATCGATGAGAGCGTTAAGAAACTTCATCATGTTGACACGTTCTACACCATTCTTAGTTTCAGTGTAGTAACCGCATTCACGGGCTTTATCTTCTTTGCTCGCGCTGCCGAGGTCTTTGACTTTTTGGAGCAGTTCTTCGCCAACTAATGGCTCAATATTTTTCTTATTACTCATCAACTTAGATTTCAAACTAGAGGGTCTAACGCTATCCGGCGTTGCGGTTTTGCTAAACTAGTCCTGCAATTAGTTATTGGAGGTTGCTATTAGCACTTGTAACCATAGTACACTGACTAGAGTAAGTTTGTTAACTATCTCGATCTAAAAATACCATCTTTTTTAGGAGAGTACGAAACTTATCTTCAGATATCAGGTAAATACTAAATAATAGCTAGTGGCTGAGGGACAATCTTTGTGCAAAAAACCCCGATCGCCAGATTCGAGCTAGTCAAGATCGGCGGATCGATTGTAGCAAATAGTCGAATATTAATCATGCTAAGTAATATGTCAAGATCCCAAATGTGCGATCGATACTTGGCACCACAAGCTGTCGGTGGGTCGATCGAAATTACCAGTACTCAAGTTTTGCTATTAAGAATGAGATCGATTCAAACATGAAACTGACGACACGCGGACAGTATAGCGTCAAAGCGATGCTAGACCTCAGTTTGCAGCCTAGCTACGGGCCAGCTTCGGCGAGTGCGATCGCCAGTCGCCAGCATTTACCCATTCCTTATCTCGAAAAATTACTGATCGAATTACGCAAAGCGGGATTGGTAAAATCGCTGCGGGGCGTACATGGTGGTTATAAGTTGGCAAAAAAACCCACCCAGATTTCGCTGAGTGATATTTTAGTAGCGGTGGGCGAATCGATGGTTGTTGACAAGCCCGATCTCGATAAGTCGAGATCGAATCAAGCTACCGATACTCATTTAGCCGCAGATTGGGTGACATTAATGGTGTGGAAACGGCTCAACGAGAAACTTCAAGCCGCTTTGGCTAGCATTACCTTAGCAGATCTCTATTACGATGCCCGCAGTTGGCAAGCCGCGCAGGGAGAGGTGACGAATTATATTATTTAAATTAGGGGATAGGGGATAGCGAGAGTAAGGAGTAAGGAGTAAGGAGTAAGAAGTAACATACACGCACTACTCTATATCCCCTATTCCCTAGATCTACATTTTGCTGATAATCCGGGTGAGGATTTCTACTCCTGAAAAGGCTTGCCAGCCGAAGAGACCGACAATGACGAGATTGATGCCGATATGGCTGTATCTTGCCCAATCCATGCCCTTCTGCATGTAGGGAGATAAAGAAGCCGAGACGGCAATTAAACCAGTCATGCCCAATCCTGCAAGCAGGTGAGGGCCGAAAAATAACTTACCATTATTGATATAAGTAGCTGCCATGCCACCGATCGATCCTAGTACCATTACAGCCAAGACGATCGAGCCGATTTGGTAGTGACGGACATTGTATTTACCTTGAATGAGTTTTTTCTTATCGTCGCCAGTCGCCGTCCGTGTTTTCCGAATTTGGAAGCCCAAATACATAGCATAGAGAGAAGTCGCCAATAAAATCCACATCAACGGCGGATGGATAAAATTGAGATAGGGTTTGATATTAGCGGGAATGAAGTCCATAGGATCGGAAAATTGACAGGAAAGTTTGCAGAATATCTATAAAAGTTAGCATAAAATTTGTGGGTGATGGCAAAAGCGTTCCGCTAGCAAACCGCCGTAGGTAATGCCACAATCCCAATTTCGATCGCCAAAATTTATGACGCTTTCCGCTCCAGTCAATCTATTACTGCTTCAGTCCGCCAGAACGGGCAACTATCCTCAGGCTGTGAATGCCCTCAAACGCGGTGCCCAGGTAAATATCACCGATGCCGAAGGCACCACCGCGCTGATGTTTGCCGCCCAAAGAGGTGCCATTCAAATTGTCGATTTATTAATTACTGCTGGTGCGGAGGTAAATATGCATCGCCATCAGTTTGGGACTACCGCGCTGATGTTTGCCGCCGCCGCCAATCGGAGTGCGATCGTCACCAGATTATTAGCTGCTGGCGCGGATGTCAATGCGACGAATGAAGATGGGAGTACTGCCTTAATGGGGGCGACGCTAGCTAATGCGGTGGAAATTGTCACGATGCTGATTGCGGCTGGTGCGGGTGTGCGACAAATCGACACGGCTGGAGATAATGCGCTGAATATTGCCATCGAGTGCGATCGATCTCAACTGGTGGAGTTATTATTAGCTGCTGGTGCCGATGCCTGCTACCGCCGGAGTAATGACGGCAAAACACCACTGTTATTAATCCCCGCCGCTGCTGATGTTAGGATGCTCGAACTATTATTAGCCGCTGATGCCGATTTACAAGCGGTGGATGATGCTGGTGAAAGTTTACTGCTAATTGCTGCCGAGCGGGGCGATAATAGCCTGATTCAGCCGTTGATTCGGGCTGGGGCAAACATCGACCTCCAAAATCATGATGGTTGGACACCCCTAATTGCGGCAACGGCGGCTGGGGAAATCGAAATTGTCTCGGCATTACTCAATGCTGGAGCCGATCCTAATCTCCAGTCTCACGATCGCGAAACCGCACTACATTTAGCCGCGATCGAAGGTGATGTCGATCTCATCCGGCTGTTGCTCGGTCGTGGAGCTAAACCAAATTCAATTACCGATCTGGGGGATACGCCGCTGATTCTAGCCGCATTACACGAGCATACAGCCGCCGTAGCAGTGATGTTAGATGATATCGATCTGAATGCTCATCAGCAAGGAGTGACGGCGTTTGGGCTGGCGATCGTCAATGGCTCTGCGGAGATTGCTCGGCTCTTACTCGCTGCGGGAATTTCACCATTACAGATATTTAGAGATGGACAAACGCCACTAATTATCGCGGCGATGCAGGGTAATTTAGAATTGGTGCGATCGTTAATTACGGCTGGAGTGACGATCGATCTGCAAGATGATACTGGTGCAACAGCTCTCATGTGGGCAACCCATCGCCAGCATTTGGAGGTTGTGGAGTTGTTATTAAGCGTCGGTGCAAATCGGAGTTGCAAAAATCTGGGTGGTTTAACAGCTCTCGATTTGGCGAAGATGAATGGCAATCGGAGATCGATCGATTTACTGGCGCGAGAGTAAGGTTAGCCCTTACCCTGTCTTGTTGCGCTAAACCGTCGGGAAACCCGACGAGCGCGCACCGCTAAATCCCTCTCCCTGAGGGAGAGGGACTTTAACTCTGGTTCCCTTCTACCTCAGGAAGAGAACTCCGGTTCCCTTCTCCCTCAGGGAGAAGGGTTGGGGATGAGGGCGATGGGGCTATATTCGACAACTAGGATACTCCCATTTCGATCGTTACCAAATTAGCGATATTATTTAGTGCATAAAACATCAACCTCTTCCCAATCATTATTTATCGCTGGTACCTCACCCTCTCAAATCTATGCCTCTCAATCCTTTGAGCATATTTTATAGTGTACCCAGATGGGAATTCTCGCCGTCTGGATACATCCATATTTCGTGGAAATGCGATCCGGCGGCACTCCCGGCAATTTGTCAAGCGGGAAATTTTGAGCTAGTGGGAGTATCGTTGGTAAATCTTCAAGCGGTAAATGCCGCTATCGATCGATTATTACAGGCAGATCGTCAATTAACCACTGTAGTGGTTACCAATCTCTATCGCACCGCTGTCGCACAGCAAGATTTTGTCGGTAATAATTGTTGGTTTAATTTCATTACTGCGATGACATTTAAAGCAGCACTACATACTTGGCAGAGAGTACCCAAACCCCAACAGTCGGAAGATTTATTCGAGCGACTGATCGCACCATCTTTAAATATTCAGCAGTTATTAGCCCGCTTCGATCCAGAGTATCATCCTAATTTATTAGTAGGACTTCAGGCATGGACTTATCAGGTAGTTCGGTATAACTCTTTTACCTACTTGCGAAAAAATGGCGATCCATATTTTGGCTTATCAAATTTAGGCATTGTCTCGCGATCGAGCTGGGTGACAATTCGGACGGCTTTAGCTGGTAATATTATTTCAACCCAAATCGACACTTATAAATCGATTTGTAAAGTTTTCAAAATCTATTTGGCAAGATCTACAGTTAGTGTCAATAATTTAACACCCACCGACTGGCAAAATATTCTAGTCGAAACCCAGACTCAGGCGATTGCGATAACTCTAGAAGAATTAGCCGCCACGATCGATCGAATCGGTTGTCTGATTCGCGCACATCATAGCCTCACGATCGAGGAATACGACGATCCCAATCTCTTTATCTCTATCGTAGAACCATTCGATCCGCTGCCAGATTTAGAACCATTCGATGCCGCACTTTGTCAGATTTTCGATTTTATCGATAAATTTATTAATAGTTTGCCGCCAAAATCTCAGGAACTGATTGCATTAAGACACCTTAAACAGCTCAATCAAGTAAATATTGCGAAAACAATGTCGATCGATCAGTCACAAGTATCGCGACAACTGGGCAAGCTTTATCTCAAGTTACTCGACCTGATTCATACCAAAATACCACATCCTGATGGGAACAAACCTCAAAAAAATAGTCGGGCAATTGTGGCACTTCAACACTTAATCGATAAATATTTTCAGCAAAAATAACTAGACTAAATTCACATATAGATAGTCTGTTATGCTCAATTAGTTAGTGGTTAACTTAACTGAATTTTTATGAATACCTTCGACCCCCAAACTCAAATGCTCGCGCAAATCTATCCAGAACATGTCTGGCTCGATATTGCCGATCTAGAAATATCGCTAACCAAAGCCGAACTCAATCGCTACTGGATCGATAAGATTGGTAAATATCTAACCGATTTGGGTTTGGTTGTCACATCTATTTTTCCAAGCGACGCTCTATATCAATCGTTTATTAGTGAAACGATCGATGGATTTGCACTATCTGTTTCGGGTGTAAAGATCGTATTTATTCCCAGTCACGATCTAGATTTAGCTGGTTTTGAAATTCAGCAAGAATGGGTCGATCTTAGTAATTGGGCGGCTGATTATTACGTGCCGATTCAGATCGATATCGAACATAATTATTTACACCTTTGGGGCTTTATCTCGCATCGATCGATCCAGAAAGTAGCAACTCTAGATCGAACTTTGCGTAGCTATGAAATTGATGGCAGCGATCTAATTGAAGATCTCCAAATTCTGTGGATGAGTTGTGAACTAGCAAGCGATCGGGAGTTA
>NZ_JANYJC010000370.1 GCF_025361915.1 Chamaesiphon sp. GL140_3_metabinner_50 | reverse complement strand
CCCCACTAACCCCCAAATATTGCCCCACTGGGAAATCGGCGAAAAATTAGGCATCTTAAATTTCGAGAGCAGTGCTAAACTCGCGCAAAGTCGGTTTGTCACCCTCATTGGTGCGGGTGCGGCTCTAGAACGTGCCTTGATAAGCTTTATGCTCGATCGGCAGATTGCGGCGGGTTATACTGAAGTCAGCCCCCCGATCCTGGTTAATACCGCCTCTTTAACCGCAACGGGACAACTTCCCAAATTTGCCGAAGATAGCTTTAAATGCGCCGAAGATGACTTATGGTTGATTCCTACTGCTGAGGTTCCCGTCACCAACCTCTATCGCGAACAAATTCTCAATAGCGAACGACTCCCCATCCATCACTGCGCCTATACACCCTGTTTTCGCCGCGAAGCGGGAAGTGCGGGGCGGGATACGCGGGGTTTGATTCGGCTCCACCAGTTCAATAAAATCGAGCTAGTCAAATTCGTCCATCCCGACACTTCCGCGCAAGAACACGAAGCCCTCGTAAGGGATGCAGAAGCCATCTTGCAGGCTCTCAAACTCCCATATCGAGTTTTAGAACTCTGCACTGGCGATATCGGCTTTAGTGCGGCAAAATGCTATGACTTAGAAGTCTGGCTCCCATCTGCGGGTAAGTATCGAGAAATTTCGAGCTGTTCTAATTTTAATGATTTCCAAGCCCGACGCGGCGATCTTCGCTTTAAAGAAACAGGCAAAAAAGGCACTCAATTCGTCCACACGCTCAACGGTTCTGGATTGGCGGTAGGGAGAACGATGGCGGCAATTTTAGAAAATTATCAACAACCCAATGGCTCGATCGCTATACCAGAAGTATTACAATCTTATCTGGGTAGAGCCGTACTGTAACGATCTGACCGATTGCGGAGGTAATTTATCCTAACAATTAAAGATCGATGAGTTTTGATAATGTCTGTAAGCTGTTAGCCGAAAAATATCCAGCAGATTTTGTTAGATGGTTGACTGCTGATGAGGCTAGAAATGTTAAAGTATTAAAAACCGAGTTGAGTATCGAACCGATTCGTGCTGACTCGGTAATTTTCATTCAGACTTCCAGCCAAATTCTACACATTGAGTTTCAAACATTAACACTGTCTAAACCAGGAATTCCCTTTCGGATGTTGGATTATTCAGTGAGGTTGAAACGCCAATATAAATGTCCCGTCTTGCAGGTGGTAATATTTTTACAGGAGACGGACGATCCGATTGCGAGGACGCAAGAATATGCAGATGAGACAACCACACATCGTTATCGTGCATTACGAATGTGGGAACAGGATGCGAGTTTATTTTTAGGGAATCTGGCTTTATTACCATTAGCTCCGTTGTGTCAAACTGACTCACCACGAGATTTGTTATCGCAGGTGGCTAACGAGGTTGCTAAAATAGAGGAGCGGCAGAACAGGCAGGAGACGGCAGGTTATACTGAAATATTGGCGGGGTTGCGGTTTGAGAAGAGTTTGATTCGGCAATTATTAAGCGAGGATATTATGCAAGAGTCTGTTATTTATCAGGATATTTTACAAAAAGGCGAACAGAAGGAAGCGTTGAAATATACGTTACGTTTATTAAATAGACGGTTCGGGGAAATAGATGCTTCAATAATCGATCGAATTCAAGTTTTATCGACGGAACAGTTAGAAGCTTTAGGTGAGGAGTTTTTAGGCTTATCGGATATTTCTGGGTTGCTTGCTCGGCTCGATTCTATTTCATAGAGGCTCACGGGAACGATCTCCTGGAATTTAATCGGCAGTTATTAAGCGAGGATATTATGGAAGAGTCTGTTATTTATCAGGATATTTTACAGAAAGGGGAACAGAAGGAGGCTTTTAGATTTTCAAAGAAATTATTAAATAGACGGTTTGGCTCGATCGATCCGTCGATAATAAATCGAATTCAGGTTCTATCTACCGAGGAGTTAGAGACTTTGGGCGAGGAAGTTTTAGGCTTTTCTGATGTTTCTGCTGTGCTGGATTGGCTCGATCGATCCCCTGGACTTTAAAAGATCGATCGTGAACTACTGTGAAATTAGAAGGGGAGGCGGAACCAGCGCGCGCGCCAATTACCGATGCGATCGAAGATACTTGCTGAGGGCAGATTACCACCCGCCGCTTCCCATTTTTCGACTAATTCTAAACCTAATGGTGTCAACCGAAAACTATCGGTTAAACCTTGTCCGTCCACTTCCCGCCGCAACATGCCCACTTGAATCAGCCAATTGGTGGCTGTTTCGACACTCAGCTCCGAGAGGGGATAGCGAGTATAGCCAGATTTGACACCAAGATCGCCAGCTAATTTGGGTACCGAGACACTTTCCCAGCGCAGTTTGGCAAATAGAGCCAGGTTAAATGGCGCACAGCGTAAGGCGAGTTC
>NZ_JANYJC010000333.1 GCF_025361915.1 Chamaesiphon sp. GL140_3_metabinner_50 | reverse complement strand
GCTCAAGATGCCGATTAATGGGACTACTGAATTACGGCGATGGCTGGCTTGTGCTTGTTGGTGAACTTGGCTGACTGAGAAAGTAGTTAATAACTCATCCAAACGGCTAACCATTTTGGCTTTGAGTTTGGTAAAATCTGCCTCGAAAGCAACGTTAGTATTGCTAGCGACTACTTCATTGACGATCGCATGAACATGTTGTATAAAGTCATCACCGATATCTTTGAGCTGCTTACTTAAAAGCTGAAGTTCTTGCTCTTTAATTGAGTTAACATCTTGAGGCTGGGCTTTGAGATGGTGCCAACTTTCTAGATAAGTTCGGCGGAGATTGATACAAATCGGTTGGAGATCGTCGGCGAGGTTGACTAATAATAATGGGCGTTTTTCTTCCATTAAGTAGCGAGTAATTGCCGTACGAAATTCTTCAATGCCGCTATCTTTAATCAGTTGTTCGACTAAGCCGCTACCTTGTTCGCCCAGAATTCGCAGATAGTTTTCTGTCGCCGATTCATAGCTGCGGACATCTACCCGGAACTTGTCTCCAGATAATTTACCAGAGCTAGAACAATAACGGTTAAACTCATTAATAAACTGAGGAGCTTCGGCAAGATCGGGGGTAACACTCGCCGCAAAAAAAGAATTTAGTCCAAATCTGTCACTCGCATTTGTCTGGCGAAGTTGACTTCCCCAAAATCCTAACAAACCGCTAGTTTTATAGACACGCTGCGAGTCGCGAAATTGTTCGCTGATGAGATGATCTAACCGCTGGCGTAATTGAGCATTGTACCAGGTTTCATCAATCCGATTGAAGATATAAAAAACCCGATCGCGAACGCCAGAATTTTGGCGAATTCGCTCTAGCATTTCCGTTTCTTCGGTACTCATATCGCCAGCCGCAGCGGGTTTTAATACGCAGACGACAGCGGAGGTATCGGGATGCTCGATTTTGGTGTAGGTAAGTTCCGCATCTCGCTTGACTGGCGCATCGATACCAGGAGTATCTACCAAAACGTTGCCATCTTGCAGCAGGGGATGGTGACAGTAATACTCGACTCGGCGCAATACCGCGCTATTACTCCCCCGTCGCGCATAGCTGGCGGCTTCCTGGAGGTTTTTAAAATCAAATTGCTCCATCGATAGGGTGCGGTTAGTGGTTTTGTCGATATACTTTTTGTTATCGATAAAACCTTGAATTAATAGCTTGAATGCTGAAGCCTGTTTTGCCCGCTCTGACTTGCTTTCACCTCCTTCTTGTTGAATGATGGCGTTACAAGAATCGAGCAGCGTATCCATCAAACTTTGCTCTTGTAACAGCAGAGTTGCCTGTTGCGGATCGTGCAAATTTAAGCCTAACTTTTTACCGAGTAACTGCACCTGATCTAATACTTGCACTTCAGACAAAAAGGTTAGCACTACCCGCTCTTGCTCTGGCTCTGCATAGGCAATTTGGCATTCTGTCCCCGTCGCGTGTCCCTCCGCGCTGTAGAGCAATTCTCGCTCTAGTAGAGCGTTAATCAGCATCGATTTACCCGCACTAAACGCGCCTGCAAAAACAATTTCAAATGTAGGTGCGATCGCTTTTTTGAGCGACGAATTCACCGCACTGGTATCTACTTGGGCGCGGAGTGTCGGTTCTTGTTTGAGCAGGTTGAGAATAGCATCTACCTGCGCTTGCAGATTTTGGCACTGAGGTAGGGTATTAAGGCTATGCAGTGGAGTCATATATTGGTAGTGAGATAATTTAGCGAGGCTAGAGATAATGAAGCTGAATCTCTATTCGCACTTAGATTACCCAAATTGACTCTACATCTTCCGATCGGACGTATAATTACATTATATTTTGTTGTCTTTATCTGTCGATCGCTGGTGGTGTGATAACTGTCGCCGAAGATTCCCCTTTTTAAGCTACGGTGTACACAAGTTGGATCGGCTTCGGCTCAGATGGTGTTACCCCCCCAACCCCCCCTTATAAAGGGGGGGCTTTTCCGGCTCCCTCCCCTTTATAAGGGGAGGGCTGGGGTGGGGTACAGGTCTACGATCGTTACTAATATACTTGTGTGTACACGGTAGCCCTGAGGGAGAGGGATTTAGCGGCTCGCAGCCGGGAGGAAACCTCCCGGATTATGCGAGACAAGACAGGGTGAGGGCTGTTAACCTACGCACAAAAAGTGGGATGATCCCAATCGGCTTGACGATGTAATGCGGGTTGCAGCAGTTTTATTTTTAAAAACCACCATCAAATCCTTTCCCGCGAGCCTCTCTCTGAGCTGTCAAACATCTAGAAAGTATAAAAATCGGTTTATAATATCTTCTGCCCCCGATTATTTACGAGGAATGTTTATGTCCAATCGACTAGTTACCGAGCGTACTCAAAAACACTTTGATGCCATCGCCTTAAAACTAGATTGGTGGGCGGAACGCAACCGATATTATTATCAAGATCTCGACAGGTTGCACCAATTTTTGATTCCGACTCGTAGTAAGGTTCTAGAAATTGGCTGTGGAACTGGAAATTTATTATCAAAGATTGGCGCGGAATTGAGCGTAGGCATTGACTTTTCATCCGTCGTTATCGATCTAGCAAAAACTAAATATCCAGATTTACACTTTTATTGTCTGGATGCTGAAGATTTAAATCTAGAATCGCCGCATGAGTTCCCATTACTCGCCACTAAATTCGACTATATTATTCTGTCGGAAGTACTCGGCGACCTGACTAATATTCAACAGGTATTACTAAATATCCAACAGCTTTGTCATCCACATACCAGAATAGTAATTAACTTCCATAACTTTCTGTGGGAACCAATTTTAAATCTTGCCGAACGCATCGGACAACGCCGTCCGCAACCGCCTCAAAGTTGGCTGTCGATGAACGATGTCATTAATTTGTTAAACGTTACTGGCTATCAATCCGTCAAAATTGGCAGGAGGTGTATCTTACCTAAATATATCCCGATCGTCTCTAACTTTGTCAATCGTTATCTGAGTCCGTTACCAATTATAAATCATCTCGGTTTGACTAATTATATCGTCGCCCGCCAGCAGATCGATCGTGCTAATGTTAGTACCAATTATACAGTAAGTGTAGTTATCCCCGCTCGTAATGAAGCTGGAAATATTGCCGCTGCGATCGAACGTTTACCCCGACTGGGCAAGCATACCGAAGTTATCTTCGTCGAAGGTCATTCTCAAGATGATACCTGGGATAAAATTCAAACTTTAGTAGATACATATACAGGCAATTTTACCATCCAAGCATTTCAACAATCGGGCAAAGGTAAAGGCGATGCTGTCAGATTGGGATTTGAAAAAGCGACTGGAGATATTTTAATTATCTTAGATGCCGATCTCACCGTCCAACCAGAAGAACTGGTAAACTTTGTAAATGCGATCGTCAGCGGACGTGGCGAATTTATTAACGGTTCAAGATTGGTTTATCCTTATTCTCAAGCCGCAATGCCGTGGCTGAATACCTTAGCAAATAAATTTTTTGCTCTAATTTTCTCATTTTTACTCGGACAGAATATCAAAGATACGCTCTGCGGCACTAAAGTATTGTGGCGCGAAGATTATCTCCGCATTGTCGCCAATCGCAGTTATTTTGGCGATTTCGATCCCTTTGGCGATTTCGATTTGTTATTTGGGGCTGCTAAATTAAACCTGCAAATTGTCGAAGTCCCCGTTCGTTATCAACCCCGCACTTATGGCGAATCAAATATCGCCCACGTTCGCGAAGGACTAGTACTAATTAAAATGTGCCTATATGCGGCGCGTAAAATTAAATTCGTGTAGAGGATATTTGAAAACTCTTAGCCTCTCAAAGATCCTCTCAAATCAACCTTGAAAATGACTTTAAATTATCATTCTCTATGTTCCCTCTGCGCCCTCTGCGCCTCTGCGGTTAAAAAAAAGATCTCTGATAGTACTAATAGAATCGAAGTATTATCTATCCTTTTACGACGAAAATGGAGTAGTGTTCTCTAATTTACCATCAACAATTTTAGCTTCAGTCAACTTCCCTCGATCGATCTGCCAGCACTTATCAGCAATTGCCAATAAATCACCAGCATCGTGAGTAACCACCAACAAAGTCCATTGCTGCTTGAGTTGAGCGAGTAGGTTTACCAACTGCTGGCGCATCGACCAATCTAAGCCCGCTGTCGGCTCGTCTAACAGCAGTAAAGGGGGCTGCCTAATGAGTTGTACCGCCAGAGCCAATCGTCGCTGCTGACCGCCACTGAGAGCATGTGGAGACAACTGTAATGGTAGATCTGCCAAGCCGACAGATGTCAGAGCTTGCTCGACGCGCTCGGCTCCTAGTTCGGGATGTCCCAGCCGTAATTCCTCTAGAATTGTATTGGTGCAAAAATGCCGTTCGGGAAACTGAAATACCAGCCCCCCCAGTTGTTGGAGTAAGTCGGTATCTAACGCCCGATCGCGCCAATATACGCCCCCACTCGTCCCACTCGCCAATCCTGATAAAATCTCTAAGAGGGTGCTTTTGCCCGAACCACTCGCACCGATAATTAGTCCCAATTGTTGTGGAGGTAGTTCTAAGTTAATATCGTCAAGAATGGCTCGATCGCTGGCTGGTGGATGATATGATAAACGCTTGAGTTTGAGCATCGAGATAGGGGTTAGGTTTAGGCTTTGGGCTTTAGGCTTTAGGCCTTAGGGAAAAGCATTGACGATTTGCAAACGATACTTTCGGTGAAGGCTACGTTAGAGATGATGTACTTTAAATGCGGAACATCCGATCGACACAAACGTCCAGGCTGTCTAGTATATGGCAATTTTTAAACCACTGGTAGCGGCGGGATGCAAAATTGCTGCATACCTTGCTCGATCCTGTTACTATACCCATTTACATCGACTAGTTACTAGCTACTAATTAATGAAATTTAAGTTTTCGCTACCAGCTACCCTCGTTCTGACGACGGCAATGATGCTAGCTCAATCATCAATCGTCGCCACGATTAGCCAGTTTAACCCCACGATTTCTCCCGCCGCAGCCAGCAAAAAACCAGCCCCAGCTAAAACCCCAAAACCAAACAGTAATATGATATTCCCGACGACTGGGAATCAGGAAAAAGGTTCTAATGTCGAGCGCGCCAAAGAAGCGATGTTCCGGGATGGCGACTATGTTAAAGCCAAACAATATCTCGATGCCGCACTCAAAACTGAGCCAAAAGAGCCGTTGACATATGCAATGAATACGCTGTATCCCTTTAGTTTAGGAGATTTTGAGAAAGTCAAAGAATATGGTGAAAAGACTTCCAAAGCTGCCGAACAATTGATGCCAACAAATCCGCTACGCGGAAATTTGTATCAGGGTGTGGGTTTGGCGATTCTAGCGACTTACGAACTCAAGAAAGCTAATGGTGGCGCGTTAGGTGCTTTGGGTAAGCTTCAGAAAGTATTTGAATATATTGATAAAGCTAAAAAAATCGATCCTAACAATTCTGAATTAAGCCTAATTAAGGGTTATATGGATTTACTTTTAGCTGTTAACGTACCATTCTCTGATACCAATCAAGCCATCGACCAATTAAAGAATGCCGAACCTCGCTATCTGGCTCTACGCGGTATGTACATCGGTCATCGGGATTTAAAAGAATACGATAAAGCGAGTAATGCGATCGAAGCCGCGCTTAAAATTGCTCCTCAAAATCCCGAATTGATTTACTATAAAGCACAACTGCTCAACATTCGCGGACGTGACAATAATAATGATAACGATCTGCGAGAATCGATTAAGTTATTTGAAGTTGCCTATCAAAAACGCGATCGATTACTATTATCGACAGTTGCTCAAATTCTCTCCGAACGCTGTCAAGCTAAAAGTTCGTTAGCCAAAGTCGGTAATGAAACTTGCTATGGTTTTGAAGCTCGACTCAGGCAAGATAATCCCAATGTTGTCGTCGGATTGACTAAGTTACCCGTACTGAATTAGTAATTTGGGCGGTAGATCCCCGACTTCTCCGAGAAGTCGGGGATCTTAGCATTTAATCCTGAATATTGGGTAACTGAGAAGTTAACAATCGATCCATCCAGCCCTCAAAATAAGCCATATTTACTGACTTTTCCCGCGCATCTTGGGTATCCAACGGATGAGGAGCCAAACCCAAAATCGTCGCGCTAGTAACGCAATACATCGACTTCTGAAAACTTTGACAAATTTTCACCAGTAAATCGTCTTCCTTGCGCTTGGTATTTTGATACATTTCGTGTAGATACGGCGGAATATAGTGCTTCATATCCTGCATTAATAATGTGGGTGGAATCCCCGAACCGCCAATTGGCAAAGGATCGGCGTATAGCGCACCGTAGGTAAATGCGTCCTGAGGTACAGGAATTTGATGAGCTTGAGCATTGTAAGAAACCACCCCTAAAAACGGCGTACCGCGAAAGAATATAGCTTCTACATACGGTACGGCAACATCCATCAAAAATGTGAGCTGCGCTGAGGGTGGTAAAATATCGTACGATCGACCGTTAATTTCGACCGCATAATTAATCGGATTCCCAGCGGCTGCTACTAATCCTGCTTTAATCCACTCTACCACTTCCGGAATCGTGGTAATTTTACCTTGATTATAAGCTTGCCCTAAAGTTAGGAAAATTTCGCACATTACCTCCCAAAATTGACCTAAAGCATTATAGTAAACCATTTGGCGAACTTGCTCTGGCAGAAATTCTGGAAAGACGCGATGTAAGAGCTGAATTATCGGATGACCTTTAATTTTGGCTTGAATTGCTGGCTCGATTAATTCGCGAAATTCGGGCGATTCAATATACTGTTCTAGTTTACCACCACCGTGCCAGAGCATGACTTTCATGCAATATTCGGCATACTCAAAATTAATCCGATCGTGCCACCAATGCTTGAGAATTCGATCGATCGATACTTTATCGTTAAAATACTTGAAAAATGGAAAAACAGTCAAAAATTCAGCTTTAGAAATATGCTGGAGATTTATTTGATATTCGTTAAGTACATAGCCGTAGCTATCTAAAATACCGACTACTTCTTTAACATTATTGGGTGTATCTGGTAATAGACTCTGCCCATTATAGAATCGATCGATATATGTGGCAAAACGGTGGCAAGAGTTAATAGAAGTCATAGATAGATGGGAGATTGGAGGTGGGAGATGGGAGTAAGAAGTAAGGAGTAAGGAGTAAGGAGTAAGAAGTAAGAAGGAAGGGAGAAACACAGAACGCAGTTCCAAAACCTAAAGCCTAAAACCTAAAACCTAAAACCTAAAACCTAATTTTCTTACTTAGTTACAGTCGCAATGATGGCGGGTGGATGGTGTAGTGTTGCCGCAATTGTGGGTTCGCTCCAGCGGGTAATCCAGCCGGGCTGGAAGCCAAATAAAACGATCGCAACTGTGAGAATCATGGCGGGATAACGTTCGCGCCAGGTTACCGATTCGAGGTTTTGAACTTGTGGCGAGAGTCGCCCGAAAAAGGCTTTATTAATTAATAATAAATAATAAACCGCCGTCAGACCTGTACCGATCGTGCATAATAGGGTTTGAATCGGGAACACCGGGAAACTACTGCGGAAGATTAGGAACTCGGCGACAAAGCCCACCATCCCTGGAATTCCGGCACTTGCCATCACGCCCAAAATCATCAGGCTGCCAATTACAGGCATTCCGCGTTCGGGATTGAGCAATCCTTCGAGAATCCTAATATCGCGAGTCTGGGTTTTTTTATAGACGACCCCCACACAGAGGAACAGCGCAGCCGAAATCAGCCCGTGACTGACCATCTGAATCATCGCCGCCGAAAAGCTCAATGGGGTATTCGCCGCCGCTGCGAGTAAAATATAGCCCATGTGACTGACAGAACTATAGGCGACCATCTTCTTCATATCTGTCTGCGCGATCGCCATTAAAGCACCATACAAAACGCTGACGATCGCCCAGTAGGAGAGCCAAGGAGCCGCGATCTGCCAAGCTTCTGGGAACAACCCCACACAAAAGCGTAAGATGCCGTAGGTGGCTAATTTGAGCAGGACTCCCGCCAGCAATACCGAAATGGGTGTCGAAGCTTCAACGTGAGCGTCGGGTAACCAGGTATGAAAGGGAAATAACGGCATTTTGATGCCAAAGCCTAATAATAAGGCACCCAATAATAATAACTGCTGTCCGATCGGCAGAGCCTGAGCTAGCGCGGGATTGTAGGTAAAACTACTGCTGCCGCCAAACCAGGCTAATCCTAAGAAAGCTGCGAGTAATAGCGCGCCTGAAAAAGCGGTGTAAATCAAAAATTTGGTAGCAGCGTAGGCGCGTCTTTGACCGCCCCAAATGGCAATCAGCAGATATAAGGGAATTAATTCTAGCTCGTAAGCGATAAAGAATAGCAGCAAATCTTGTGCTAAAAATACGCCACTAACCGCTGCATTTAAAATTAAAATTAGGGTGTAGTAAAGACGCGGGCGTTCGATTTTTTCGTCGCTGCTATAGATGGCAATGACAGTTAATAAACTATTTAGGGCTAATAACGGTAGTGATAAACCATCGACACCCACTCGATAAGATAAACCGAGCGTATCGATCCAGGTATAATTTTCAACAAATTGCATTCCGGGGTCGCTTAAATTAAACTGTGTTAATAGCAGCACAGTCAAACCAAGGACTATAAACGAGATCGCAAAGGCGATCGAGCGAGTTCGATCGGGCAAACAAGCTACAGTTAATGCTCCTAATAAAGGAACTATTAATAAAATACTCAGCATCATAATTAGGTTTTAGGTTTTAGGTTTTAGCTATTCTGTAGGGTGGGCACTGCCGCTGGTCGGGTGACCCGCCCAGTCCACTATCTATGTTTCAGGCGATTTAAATCTAATAAATATTTGCGTCTAGCTACTTAATTCCCGATCTAAAACGACCAGAACAACCAGGCAACCATCAATCCCAACACGCCTGCACCGACAGTAATGGTGAGGAAATAGTTTTGAGCCTGACCGGAGGTACCATACTTCAAACCTTCGCTACTAAAAATTGTGGCAAACCCGACTAAATTGACCAAGCCATCGACCACATACCGATCGATCCAAGCCGCAAATTGCGACAGGGTACGAATCGACCAAACTACTGTATTCTGGTAGAGTTTTTCCACATAAAAATCATTAGCGAGTAACTCTTGCAACCAGGTAAGCTGTAGTTTAATCGGCTGACGATCGGCTCTGAAATACAACCAGCCACCCGTAACAAATCCGGCTAAACTCGATAAACTAATCGAACTAAATGGCAATAGGCTAAAATCTTCAAAATCTGGCAGTAAAGACAATCGCCACATTACCACGGGTACCATTAATGTCAATATTGTCAGAAATACCATCGGCAAAGCTAACGGCCAAGGTACCTCTGGCGAACGGCGAGTTTTAGGCTGAGTTTTACCCAAAAAGACCAAACCGAACACCCGCGCGAGATTAAAAGCAGTCAAGCCATTTACTACCACAATAATTACCACGGCCCACGGATAGTCGATCCACAGATCCTTAAAACCTTCCTGGAGTGCCCAAAAGCCACCCAATGGAAACACGCCCGTCATCGCTAATGACCCCACGACAAACGCACTCGTCGTTGCTGGCATACTTTTACCCAACCCGCCAAATTCCGTCACATCTTGATTGTTGGTGGTCAGAATTATGCAACCCACGCTCATGAAAATTAACGCTTTAGCGATCGCATGAGCGAATAGTAGCAAAAAGGCAAAACTAATCCATTTAGCACCAACTGAAATAAATACCAAGCCCAAATAAGCACTAGTAGAATAAGAAATCGTCCGCTTGATATCGACTTGAGCGATCGAAACTAATGTCGCCCCGATCGCTGTGATCGCACCAATTACCATCAATGTCGTCATGACAACGGGCGACAAATACAAAATCGGGTGAACTTTAATTAAAATATAAGCCCCACCCGTGACCACTACCGAATTCCGTAAAATCGAGGCAGGGTTTGGCCCTTCCATCGCTTCATCCAACCATAAATGGAGCGGAAACTGAGCGCATTTACCGATCGGCCCAGCAATCAACGCCAAACCGATTAGAGTCTTAGTGGTCATCGAAATATCGGTTTTGTCGCACCAGTCGTATAGGTCGTTAAAATCCAAACTTCCCGCGATCGTCGATAGGGCAATTACCCCCGTAAATAACAAAATATCACCAGCCCGCTTGGTCAAAAAAGCATCGCGAGCCGCTTTAACTACTAACGGTTGCGCGTACCAAAACCCTACCAACAAATAGGTAGACAACGTGAGCAATTCTAATAATCCATAACTGACCAATAACGAGTTGCTAATGGCGACCGCACTCATCGCGCCTTCAAAAAAGCCCACCAGCGCAAAAAATCTCGCCAGTGCCCAGTCTTTTTCCATATACCCCAGCGCGAATACTTGCGCCAGCAAACTAAATACTGTCACCGACTCCATCGCCCCCACGCTTAGAGGCGACAGCTCGAAGGTAATATTTAACTCTAACCCCGCCACTGTCAGCCAGTTAAACGCAATTTGATACGGATCGTGGTTCCAGATCGCCTGAAACAAGAAGGTGCCATGAATAAAGGCGATCGTGGTCATTAAAATATTCAAATACGCTGCTGGTCTAGGGCCAGTTTGACGTACCAATCTCGTCATCCAGGGAATAGTGAGAATCGCCCCAAGCAGTCCGTAGCAAGGTATCAACCAGCCAGTCTCCAGCAACATTTGTTCCATAAATCGCGATTGAGTATCCGTGGATTAAGTTTATTAAAGTTGATTTTTTAAATTCGCTCGGCAAATCGCCAGACTACCCGCAGTCAGCGATCCTGAGTGAAGGCACAATTTTCAGCCCTCATTTATTATCTATCAGAACCGATCGAGTGGGAGAGAGAGTAAGAAGTAAGGAGCAAGGAGTAGGGGAGAAACATAGAACGCAGTTCTACAACCTAAAACCTAAAACCTAAAACCTAAAACCTAAAGCCTATTCCGGTGATTAGCCTAACTTATGCTATAAATCAATAAGAATAATTTTGTACTATGTTGCCAAAGCGATCGCCCGAACTGTATTGTGGAATGTATCGTTAGCACAGCTTTGAATTTTACCGATCGATAATTATTACAGGTTTTGCGGACTGCCGCTGAAGCTGCAGTTTTTGCGTCTGTAGCATTTGACCTAGCACCGACTTAAACATAAAAATATCTATATTTATCCGATCGATAATTTGGGAGTTTCATTAAATATCGATCGAGGTGGGGGCGATCTGCCACTGGCAAAGGCTCCACCGTTCAGACTCTCATCTTAAATTTAGTAGCAGCCCCAACTACGCAGATCGATGCTACTCGTGCAACTCTGGCGGATATTGCTCGATCTCGAAATGCCAGGGGCGATCGTCACATAACTTATGTAAGGAAAATTTTTAGACAATGATAGTAGCCCAGAGTAATATTACTGCTTCACCGCCGACACCACGATCGAAGAGCTTGGTCGAGCCAAAGATTCATGCTAGTGCTTACGTTCATGCTTTTTCTAACATCATTGGCGATGTCCAGATCGGTGCCAATGTGACGATCGCCCCTGGCATTTCGATTCGGGCTGATGAGGGCAACCCGTTTGCGATCGGTGCCAATACCCGCATTCAAGATGGTACGGTCATTCACGGTTTAGAGCAGGGTCGAGTCCTCGGCGACGACAACCAGCCATACTCGGTGTGGATCGGGACTAATACTTCGATCGCCCACATGGCACTGATTCACGGCCCTGCTTATATTGGTAATGATTGTTTTATCGGCTTTCGATCGACGGTATTTAATGCCAGAGTCGGCGATGGTTGCATCGTGATGATGCACGCCCTGATTCAGGATGTCGAGATTGCCCCTGGCAAATACGTCCCGTCGGGCGCGATCGTTACTAATCAGCAACAAGCCGATCGACTTTCGGATGTACTCCCCGACGATCTCAAGTATGCCGCTCACATCATTAGTATTAATAATTCTTTACGTTCTGGCGATTCTCTTTCAGAGAGACTTCGTCAACGAAGTGCTAGTGGTTTGGAAAATATTCGTACCCCGATTGGTAGCACCAATGGACATCGATCGAGTCTGGCACCCGATGTGATTGTCAATGTCCGCAGCCTGCTGGCACAGGGCTACAGTGTGGGTACCGAACATGCTAACAAGCGGCGGTTCCAAACCAGTTCCTGGACTAGTTGCGCGGCGTTTAATTCCGAGCGCGAAAGCGAAATTCTCAGCGGTTTGGAACATTGTCTGCACGAACATAGCGGCGAATACGTGCGGTTGATCGGCATCGATACCCATGCCAAACG
>NZ_JANYJC010000293.1 GCF_025361915.1 Chamaesiphon sp. GL140_3_metabinner_50 | reverse complement strand
TGGTGTCTATGGCCGAGTGGAACCACACCGATCCCTTCCCGAACTCGGAGGTGAAACGCTCGCACGGCGACGATAGTTGGGGGGTTGCCCCCTGTCAAAATAGCTCGCTGCCAAGCTCAATATTTAAATCAAACAAGTCCTCAATCATTTGATTGCGGGCTTGTTTGTTTTGGTTATTACTAGTTAACATTGTCGATCGATCGAGATAGACTAAGGTTATAGTTACATTGCAGCAATTTCAATCGCGAACCTGCTCATGTAAATCTCTATCTATCATCCTTTTCCCGGTCTTGAAATGAACTGCGATTTTAAAGAACTAGCGCAACTTTACCAAAATACACTCCTTAATAATGTCATACCATTTTGGGAGCAAAACTCGATCGATTGGGAGCATGGCGGCTATTTTACCTGTCTCGATCGAGCGGGTAAAGTGTACGATACCGATAAGTTTATTTGGTTGCAAAATCGTCAGGTGTGGACGTTTTCGATGTTGTACAATCGGGTAGAGCAGCGGAGTGAGTGGCTCAAGATTGCTGGGCATGGGGCGAATTTTCTAGCGGAACACGGGCGCGATTTGCAGGGAAATTGGTATTTTTCACTCGATCGAGCGGGACAGCCCCTTACTGAGCCTTATAATATCTTTTCTGACTGTTTTGCAGCGATGGCTTTCAGTCAATTTGCGCTTGCTGATGGCGAATCTTGGGCAAAAGATGTTGCGCTTCAAGCTTATCAAAATGTGTTGCGGCGCAAAGACGATCCTAAGGGTCGCTACAATAAAACATATCCTGGTACGCGCTCTTTAAAATCTCTGGCAGTACCGATGATTTTAGCAAACCTGACGCTGGAAGTGGCATGGCTGTTACCGGATGCCGAATTAGATCGGGTATTGGATCTGACTGTCGCGGAAGTGATGAATGACTTTCTTGACAAGAAGAGCGGGTTAATGTACGAAAATGTGGCTCCCGATGGCAGCCATGTCGATTGTTTCGAGGGTCGATCGATTAATCCAGGACATGGGATCGAAGCGATGTGGTTTATTATGGATATTGCCAATCGCCGTCAGGATACAGCGACTATCGGACGGGCAGTCGATACGGTTTTAAATATTCTGGATTTTGCTTGGGATAATGAGTATGGGGGCATCTATTATTTTATGGATGCTGACGGGCATCCGCCGCAACAATTGGAATGGAATCAGAAATTATGGTGGGTACATGTGGAAACTTTGGTAGCTTTGTCAATGGGCTTTCGGTTGACTGGGAGAGCTGCTTGTTGGGATTGGTATCAAAAAGTGCATGAATATACGTGGAAACACTTTGCCGACCCTGAAGGTGGGGAATGGTTTGGCTATTTGGATCGACAGGGGCAAGTATTGTTAGACCTCAAGGGTGGTAAATGGAAAGGGTGTTTTCACGTTCCGCGCGCTCTATTGATGTGCTGGCAGGAGTTTGAAGCATTAGCCATCGGTCGAGAAAGCGACTGAATGCGGATAATTTGGCAACGATCTATTCAGCTAAATGGCGGAAAAAAGCTGTGCGACGATCGCAGTGCCAGCCAAATTTAGCTAGTTAGAGTCATAATTGGTAGAGTTTAGACGATCGCCTGTGCCGATCGAGACAGACCGGGAGATGCGATCGAAGTTACAATTCAAGAGTCAGTAGTACTATCGGCTCGATTTAGCTAAATCTGTAATAAAATTGATATATAGTTTACCAAAATATATTTTCATCCGGCTAAGGCAGCAGATCGATCGAATAAATGAGCCACGGCTAGCAATAAGTATCACAAAGCAAAGGAAGTGGACATGATTCGCATTCTCCTGGTGGATGACCAGAAGAGCATTCGGGAACGGTTGAAGTCTCTACTAGAGACCGAGCCAGACTTTGATATCGTTGGAATGGTAGACAATGGCTATGATGCGATCGAGCAAGTCAAGCTGCTGTTACCCGATGTCGTGCTCATGGATATGGAGATGCCGGATATTGATGGTGTGCTCGCAACCAAAATTATCTCTCATAGCTCTCGAAAAACTAAAGTACTCGTCCTGAGCAGTCACGATAGCGATGAATATGTCGCCGATTCGATCTATGCTGGGGCAAATGGCTATATCCTCAAAGGTGCTCCCGCACAGGAAATTTGCGATGCCGTCCGCTTTGTCAATCGTGGCTACATGCAAATTGCCCCAGGGTTATTTGAGAAATTTATTCCGAATAAGATCGAAGCAGGATTATTAGAGTGGAAACCTCGCCCTAGTAACGAGCGAATGCCCGTCAGTCGGATTGAGTATCCGGGTAGTTTAGAACTGACTGGCATTAATAAGCGTACAGCAGCCAAGAATACGGCGATCGTCCCCGGTACGGAATTCGAGCAACCATCGGAGCTAATTCTAGATATTACCGCATTAAGCCGATCGCGTAAATCATCGATCGGCTGGTATCAAGCTACGGCGTTAGTAGTCGCCGGATTGGGATTGACATGTTCGCTCTATCTGATCCGTCAAAGTTTAAATAAACCAGCACAAACACCAGAACGGCAAGACCGCGCGCAACAATTACAAAATCTGCCCTTCGTCGGCAAAATCGAACCCCTCCATATTACTAAAATCGATGCCACCATTCCTGGTATCGTTACCGTAATGCCGATCGTTGTCGGGCAAACGGTCAAGGCTGGCGATCGATTATTGAGTATTCGGAATGTCGATGCCGAGCGTGCTAATCGTACCAAACAGCTCTCGGCACAGCAACTTATGGCGCAGCAACAGCAAATTGCAATCCAACAGGCATCTCAACAACAGCAACAGGCACTCCAGCAGCAACAACTGGCGATCGGTGAGCGACAAGCCGCTGCTGGTAGAATTAGTAATATTCAACTGGCGATCGCTAATTATCAACGCAACCTCGCACCACTGCGCCAACAAGTAGCCGATGCTAACGTGAAGGTGAATTTAGTCGCCACTCAGACAGAACGACTCCCTTTGAGCCAAAAACGCGAAGCCATTACCCGCACACAAGCCATCTACGAACGGACGTTAGCGACATACGAGCGATTGGCTCAATATCAAAGCGAAGGCGCGATCTCGCAAGAGCGAGTCGAACAAGCCGAAAAAGAAATGACTGTCGCTAAATCGGATCTAAACATCGCCCGATCGGATTACGATAGTTTGGTTGATAGTGCCAAAGTTACTACCGAGAAACAAGCCGCACAGACACGATCGACCCAACTGCAACAACAACTCGCCCTGATCGAACAAGCCGGACAACTCCAGCAACTTCAAGCACAACTCCAAATCGCTCGTGCCGATTTTCAACAGATCGAGACTAAGTTGCAACAGATCCAGAAAACGATGCCTAATGGTAAACCATCGGCGATCGCTAGCAGTCAAATGCCGATTTTAGAGCCAACTCAGAGCGATGTTACCGCACCAATTTCGGGGATGGCGATCGAAATTCCCATCTCGTTGGGCGATCGAGTATTTGCGGGGAGTAAGTTGATGAGTATTACCAATCCTCGAAAACTCAAAATCGGCGTGGATGTTGAAGCTCAACAAGCTGCACTCCTCAAAACCGGACAAAAAGCACTCGTCAAAGTTGGTACCGCGATCGAAAGTCAAGAATTAGTCGCCCTAGTTACTAATATTGCCCCCCCAGTCGATCGATCTACTCAACGCATCGAAGTCGAATTTACCAACCCCAAACCGACTGTGTTAATCGGTCAAAATGGTACGGTTTATTTTCCGAAATAGGCTTCATTTAGGCTTTAGGCTTTAGGTATTAGGCTTTAGGGAATGGAAAGTATGGAGTAATCGAAAATAAAGGAAAAGAGTAGGGATTCAGGGACGCTTGCATCTGAGTATCTAACGCCTAAAACCTAAAGCCTAAAACCTAGATGAAGCCTTGCATTTTGCTGACAACAGAAGGGACGTATCCATTCCTGAGTGGGGGTGTGAGTACTTGGTGTCACGAACTGACTCACCAGATGCCAGAAGTGGACTTTAAGATTTTGGCGATCGTTGCCAATCCTTATTTGCCCCAGCAATACCAACTCTCGGCAAACGTCACACAAATGCTCAAGGTGCCGCTGTGGGGGATGGAAGATCCGATCGAGTATGGATGGCGGTTTCCGTTTTCTCGTGCCTTGAAGAGCAAAATTGCGACCACTGAGACGGTTATTCGTCAACGCTTTATTCCCATATTCGAGCAACTGTTAAAAGGGATTTTATTGCCAGACAGGATGGATATCGAGACGCTGGGCAATACATTTGTGGAGATTCATGAGTATTTTTTGCGATATGACTATCATAAAACGATGATGTCGATGGAGGTGTGGGAATGCTTTCAGAAACTAGTAACTACCGCTTGGCAATCTCAGATCGAACCCGCGCGGATTACTTTAGGCGAGATTTCTGAAACTCTCAAACTGCTCTATCGGCTCTGTATTCCCCTGCACGTACCGATTCCAACTGTAGATTTGATTCATTCTTCGGCTGCCAGTTATTGTGGATTGCCGGGGATAGTTGGCAAAATTAAGTATCGGATTCCCTATCTTTTAACCGAACATGGAATTAATATTCGCGAACAATATCTTAATTTGCGAACTTCGATCTCTTCTGTTTTCGTCCGTCGCTTTTTGCATTATTTAGTGAGTGCGGTTGTCAAATTAAACTATCATTTTGCAGACACGATCGCCCCCGTATGTAAATATAATACCCGTTGGGAGCAGTGGTGGGAAGTGCCGCCACGGAAGATTCAGGTCGTGCATAACGGTGCCGATCCAGACAAGTTTAAACCTCAATCGCGTCAGTCTAATGCTCATCCGATCGTCATCAATATGGGGTTAATTTTTGCACTCAAGGGACAGTTAACGCTAATTGAAGCCGCACCGATCGTCCGAGACAAATTTCCCGATGTAGAATTTAAGTTATATGGTAAACCTGCCGATTTAGATTACTTCGAGCGTTGTCAGCAAAAGATTGCCGAATATTGGTTGGAAAACACGGTAAATTTTGCTGGCTTTACAACCGAACCGTGGCGGGTGTATGGAGCCGCCGATGTTGTCGCACTCTCTAGTATTTCTGAGGGTTTTCCCTATGCCGTTATCGAGGCGATGCTCTGTGGTGCGGCGATCGTTTCTACCGATGTTGGTGGAGTAGAGGAAGCACTAGGCGATACGGGATCGATCGTACCAGCCAATCGCCCGATCGAACTTGCCGCAGCGATAATTCAACTCCTGAGTTTAACCGATCGACAGCGCACCCAAATCGGTCAAAAATCTCGACAACGAGCGTTAGAATTGTTTACGCAGCAAAAATGCATTCAAGCTTATCTCGACCTCTATTTACACTTAATTCGTCAGGCGAGAATTTCTAAAATCAAGATTACTGGTAAGCCGTGACAAATCATTCGCTTCAGAATTTAATTAACTCAATTTATCTCAATTATCCTAACGTCTGCGATCCGTGGGAAATTGTGGCAATTATCGAAACCTTAGGCTACACAGATAAAACAATTGCTGCTGAATTCGGTTGTCCCGATGCACTAGTACTCGGACAATTTATTTATGCCCAACGCGAACAATTTCCATTTGTCGATCGCGATCGAGAGCTTTCGATAATAGCTCCGAAGTTTATCGACAAACTAAATGTCTTTATCACTCAATTTTCAC
>NZ_JANYJC010000272.1 GCF_025361915.1 Chamaesiphon sp. GL140_3_metabinner_50 | reverse complement strand
GGTAATTCATGAATTACCCCTCCCCAATTTTTATAATTTATGCTGTGAATTTATTCTTCACCATCTTCGCCATCATCGTCTTCTTCTTCCTCAGCTTGCTTGAGCGAATTTGCCGAGACAGCTACGCCAGTATTGAGCTTCTCCAATACCTGGTTTTGAACTTTAGTCACAAACTCGGCATTTTCTTCCATGTACTTGACTGTATTGTCGCGTCCTTGGGCGAGATTGTCGCCTTCGTAGCTATACCAAGCACCCCGACGAGTGATAATTCCGGTTTCTTCAGCCAGATCTACCAAACAACCGACGGTAGAAATCCCTTTCCCGAAGATAATATCGAACTCGGCAATGCGGAATGGTGGTGCGACTTTGTTTTTAGCCACCTTAACCTTAACGCGGTTCCCGTACTCGCCTTCATTAGCGCGTTTGAGGGTTTGAATCCGGCGGATATCCAATCTTACCGACGCATAGAACTTGAGTGCGGTACCACCAGTAGTGGTTTCAGGGCTACCATAGGTAATCCCGATTTTTTGACGCAGTTGGTTGATAAAAATTACCGTACAACCAGATTTAGAAATACTCCCAGTAATTTTTCGCAGTGCTTGGCTCATCAGACGGGCTTGTAAACCCATGTGCGAGTCGCCCATATCGCCTTCGATTTCCGCACGCGGTACCAGTGCAGCTACCGAGTCAATCACGACGATATCGACAGCCGCCGAACGGACTAATTGATCGACAATTTCGAGTGCGGCTTCGCCAGAGTCGGGTTGCGAGACGAGCAGATTGTTGATGTCTACACCCAAAGCCGCCGAATAAGTCGGATCTAGAGCGTGTTCGGCATCGACAAATGCTGCGACTCCACCAGCTTTTTGGATTTCGGAGATCGCATGTAGGGCGAGGGTAGTTTTACCAGAACTTTCTGGGCCGTAAATTTCAATGACTCTCCCTTTGGGCAAACCGCCGCCCAGGGCAATATCTAGAGTCATCGCTCCACTTGAAATGGTTTCTACCCGCATCCGCTGGGCATCACCCAGCCGCATAATCGCCCCTTTTCCAAAAGATTTCTCGATTTGACTGAGGACTAAATTGAGGGCTTTCTGTCTGTCTGGGCTATTGGTGATTTGGGTTGCCATTAAATTAGGGGTTGGTGCCTTCGTTTAAGTACTAAAAGTTTGGTGCATGGGTACTATTATACCGCCGATCGACTCCAAAAGTCAAAGTCCGATCGGTCACTATTTTCACGATACCCATCAATTGACTAATTAGTGATAAATCTGCGACTAATTCTAAATTTTTTCATTAAGAATTGTAAAAAAAGATCTAGAATGGATGTATATATTAAAAATCTGTTTGTACCCCATGTCTAAATCGCAGCCATCAGAACAGGAATTACTCCAAACCATCCTCCAGCCCTTGCTGGTAGACTTTGACTACTGGTTTACCCGATCGAAAGAACTCCTAGAGCGCGAACCGATTGCTTTTATGAGTCCCAGTGCCCAATCCGAATTACTAGCACGAGTCGATCGGGCGCAACAAGAGGTGAGTGTTGCTAAAATGCTATTTAATGCCGTCGGCGGACAAGCAGGCATCGAACCCAGTCAAATGGTGGGTTGGCATCAAATCGTTACCGAATGTTGGCATGTTTCGATGCAGTTAAGACAGTCGGAACAGTCTAAAATAGAAGAGTAAGCGCGATCCCCATTGCCTTAATTTCTCATAAAAGCTAAATTGATGGTCTAGCTGTACTCACTCACTTGTTGCCAGCTCAGGTGGTGGCAGGTAATGTGCCAGATCTCTCACAATTTTTGATGTGCTACTTACTATTTTTGGCTACTCCTGTAAAAAAGTGATATGTTACAAATTATTTATTTAATTGCCTTTACGATTTTGGCATTTTTGGCGATCGGCAATCTGATCCGCAGTCTAATTGGGTTTAGCGTGGAAGCAGGGCAGCCCAAAGCCAGAAACAATGCTAATTTTTATGGTTCTAATTATCGTGCGGGTACAGTTCCCCACCCAGAATTGCTCGACGATATGGGTAATGTCACCAACGAGCCGTTACTAATTATGAAATCGATTAGTGTCGAAGATGCTCGTGCTAGACTAGACGCGCTGTATCATAACGATTCCCCGCGTTCGGCTGAAGGTGATAATCTGTAGACTGAACAACAGAGTTTTTACAGAGCTGACAACCGTGCGAAGAATAGCCTACCTCCTGATTTTGACGATCGCGATTAGCCTTGTTGCTTGTCGTAACCCCGACATTCCCTCAGGAGGAGAAACTAAAGGCAATATCAACCTGTTGATGGGTAATCCCTCTCAAGCAACCACCTCCGCAGGTAACGCCGAGAATTATTTAATCGTCCGTCCCCAGTACGCGCTCTCTTACTCTAAAAATAAAGGCATCCCCAATTGGGTAGCGTGGGAACTTAATGCATCTTGGTTGGGCGACGCTCATCGCGTTGGTAAATTTGCCCCAGATGAAGAGTTACCCGCAGGTTGGGAACGCATTAAGCCTTCAGATTATACTGGGAGTGGCTTCGATCGCGGTCACATGACAAATTCCGAAGATCGCAGTCGATCGCCAGAAGATAATATTCCCACCTTTGTGATGACCAATATTATCCCCCAATCGCCCGATAATAATCAAGGCGTATGGGTACAGTTAGAAAATTATTGTCGGGTTTTAGCCAGATCTGGCAAAGAGCTATTTATTATCTCCGGCGGACACGGACAAGGCGGCATCGGTAAAAACGGTCTGAGAGCGACTGTAGGCAAGGGTAAAGTCGTCGTACCAGCTCTAACGTGGAAAGTAATCTTAGTGCTGGATAAATCCAATGCTGGCGTGGCTGGAGTCGATAAAAATACTCGCACTATTGCGGTAATTATCCCCAACAAGCAAGGCGTGAGAGACGATCCTTGGCAACAATATCGGACATCGGTTAAAGAGGTAGAAAAGCTAACTGGGTATCAGTTTTTTACCAGCGTCCCAGCGGAAATTCGCGATGTCATCAATGCCAAGGTCGATAATCTTAATTAACCTAAGTTGCGACCTGTAGAATGCCGGGGGAGCTGGAGCTGATTGCCCTCGTCGGGAAACCAGCCCACACAACTGCGACAAGACAGCGCAATAAGACACAATCGGCGGCAGTGCCTAAGAGCCAGATGGAGGCAAGTCCAGACGCTTCGATCGAAATTGACGAGGTGTCAACTTGCCTAGAACTTAAAAGTCGTTCTCAGCGCACCAACTGTTGCGGTTGGTGTTCCGGCAATACCTTCGGGGTTAAACACAAAAAATACCCCTGGCGTAATGGAGACATTATCGCTAACGCGGATGTTATAAAAAGTTTCTACCTGATAGGGAGTAGCGTTGGTATTATTCGTACCTGCCTGACTTCCCCCCAAGGAAGAACGGTTGAGCGGCTGCCCGAAGAGAATGCCCAGCATATTGCCAGGAGCAAATGCATCTTTGAAGCTCCCACCTACCATCCAGCTTGTAAAAGTAGCGTTGGCATCGACACCTGGCAAGCTGGAAGATATCAAACTGCCCGTCGCAGTCAAATCTATATTAGGTGTAATTCCATAGTTGGCAGTCAAACCCAAGCTATTTAGATTGATGCGATTTGATAAGGAATTCGCCGCGTTGGTAGGAATGGCATTGATATCTTGAGAAGTTAGCCCTGTGCCTAAAATATTAATCTTGTGGGAGCTAAACGCATAATTCAAGGCTAATGCTAAATTGCTACTGGGTTTGTAGGTTAATTGCGTGCCAAAAATGTAGCTACCGCCGAATAAACCGCCACCTACTAAAGAATCGCCAGGAACGAAGGCGTTGATATTGCCATAGAGTGCCCGCACATCAAATTCGGTAGTTGGTTGCCAGATGACACCGCCAGCAGCAGCCAACCCAAACCCAGAAGTACCGCCCGATACCCTAGTTACTGCCGCCGTCGTCCCAAACCGCGACAGCGAGCCTTGAGCGTCATTAAATAGCGGCGATATCTGTGGGAACGCATCGGTTACTTCGGCACTAGTACCCGCAAATGCGGTTAATTGACTGTTCACAGGTTGTAAATACAGCAACTTGTACAGACGGGTGCTATTGTTGGCAACGGGAGTTAGAGAGGCTACGGTAGTACCGCTACTAGGATTGACAGGAAACTGCACTTCCGAACCCAACCGAACCGTGCTGCTATTTAACCCCCCAATATCGTTGTAACCAAGGGTGGATTGAATGCTGCTGCTACTGCCAGCATTGGTAGATTGCAACCCAGTAATGAGGGTACCACCACCAGGGATTGAAGTAGTCAAGTTGAGCCGCACACGATTGGTAAAAGCGATATTTGCATTGCCACTACCCGCCACAAAGGGATTAGCACCACTAGCACCAGCCGCCGTTAAAACTGCTTCGCCACTGAGCTTAGTTGTAATTGAAAATTGTTGTTTTTCAACAGTAGCAACTTTACCTTCGACTTTATCTACTTTAGTTTTGAGAGTGGCTAATTCTGTGGCATAAGACTCCTGCAAGCGTCTAATTGTCTCTAGATCCTCTTTGGTGACAGGTGAGTCAATTTTCTGCGCTACTAATCGATCGATTTCCTTAATGCAAGCCTGGAGTCCAGCGGCAAAGCGGATGCGGTCGATCTGTTGCCCATCTCGAAAAGTGAGATCGGGATTAGATCCATCATTGCAGTTGTATTTTTCTACTAAAAATTTTAAGGTCGCAACATCCTTTTGTGGCAGTCGATCTTCAATTTTTTGGGCGGCTGGTGGGACTTGGGTATTGGGATTTTCTGGAGTGCTGGCGGGACTCGTGGGAGCAGATTGAGCAATTGCCGCACTGCCATAATATAAACTAATTACCAAAATAATGGATATTTTGTCAATTACTTTTACAATATTTTTTAGAATTAACATTTTGCTTTGGATATTCTTTACTTTCATCAGAGTATCTGAATTGTACGATCGTAGTCAATCCCCAATGATTGCGAATCAAAATTGGCAGCATAATCTTCCCTTATCTCTTAATTAAGAGTTGAAATCCAATGATTATCATAGATGATATGAATAGTTTTGCGAGTCGGGCATCACTCACGATCCAAGCTCAGATCCAATGGGCATTTTACCATTTAAAATATGGTGAAATCATTCGATCGATACGATCGAATGATACTAATGATTTAAGCTTGAATACCATCTACCGCGAATGCAAAAAAGGAAAGGACAGCTCTATCCGTTGGTTAATTCATGAATTAATTGCTCCTACCTTAATTTAGGAGTTATCTATGGGCTAATTACTAGTACTTGAGAGCGAATTTGGGCGACTAAATCGCTGAGTTCGTCTCGATCGAGTCGATAACTTAACGGATGAGCGATTAGTCTTGCACTGCTGTAAAATAGAGTTTCAATCTCGATCAGACCGTTTTCTTTGAGTGTTTTACCCGTGGATACTAAATCGACAATTGCTTCGGACATGCCTGTAATCGGCCCTAATTCTACCGAACCCGAAAGTGGTACGATCTCGATCGGTAAATCGATACTATCAAAATAATCTCTAGCACAATGTACGAATGTCGAAGCAACTCTACCATGTGCGGGTAGATCTAAAGTATTCCGGTAGGGACTATTTTCTCTGACTGCTACCGACAGTCTACATGTGCCAAATTTGAGATCGACTAATTGAGCGACTTGAGGCGTTTTTTCTCGCAGTACGTCATATCCGACAATGCCTAATTGAGCTTGTCCGTATTCTACATAAACAGGGACATCGTGATTGCGAACGAGCAAAGCTTTGGCGCGATTAGTGGGATCTACAATTTGAAGTTGGCGGTTATCTTTTTCTAAGAAGGCACTAAAGTCTAAGCCAACAGACTGAAATAGCTGGATACAATCTTTTAGTAAACCACCTTTTGGTAAGGCTACGGTAATCATTTAGGTTTTAGGCTTTAGGTATTAGGGTAAAGACAATAGAAATCTGACGCATTAACGCCTTACGTCCTACTTATTACTTAACTCTCGATTACTTTGTTGATGGATGATGCGATCGATCGTACCGAGGGGAATGGAAGAGATTAACTTACGAGTATATTCTGTTTGTGGCGATCGGTAGACATTTTCAGCAGCATCGATTTCTTCAATTTTACCTTGATTCATCACCATAATCCGATCGCTCATAAATTTAACTACGCTCAAGTCGTGGGAAATAAAAATATAGGTGAGCTTAAATTCAGATTGTAACTCTTTGAATAGGTTTAATACCTGCGCTTGAACCGAGACATCGAGGGCAGATACCGACTCGTCGCAGATGATAAACTTAGGATTGAGTGCTAAAGCACGGGCGATACATACTCGCTGGCGTTGACCGCCAGATAGTTGGTGCGGATAAAGTTTGAGATAATCTGGATGCAACCCAACTCGTTCTAATAAATATTCGGCACGTTCTTGACGCTGTGCTTTGCTTTTAAGTGTTTTATGAATTACTAGCGGCTCGACAATTAAATCGCAAATACTCATCCGAGGATTGAGCGCACTAAATGGATTTTGAAAGACAATTTGTAACTCTCGGCGCAGAATTTGCATCTGTTCGCCTCGGAGTGTGGTAATATCTTGACCTTGAAAATAAATCGAACCCGATTGAGGTTCGATCAGTCTGAGAATCGTTCGGGCTAGAGTACTTTTACCACATCCAGATTCGCCGACCAAACCGAGTGTTTCACCAGGATTAACATGAAAAGAAAGATCGTTTACCGCCCACGTATATTCTCGATTATTCTTACCAAACATCCCACGAGCTGGGAAACCAACCTTTAAGTTATTAACTGCTAAAATTGGTGTCGATCGATCGTCTATTTCTGGTGCTTTTAGTTCGCGATTATCGATGGTTGTGTCTTGCATTACAACCGATAATGGTTGAGGTTTTTCAATGATTTCAATCCTACCATCTGCAAGGACGCGTTCTTCCATGAAGTCCTTGATCGTCGGTAGAATTGAGGTCGATCGATCGGGACGCGGACGACAAGCAAGTAAACTTTTAGTATAGGGATGGGTGGGATTTTGAAATAGTTCTAAAATCGGTTTGCATTCGACTATTTGCCCCTTATACATAACTGCAACCACGTCGGCAATTTCGGCAATAATTCCCAAATCGTGAGTAATAAAAATCATCGACATTTCCCGCCGATCTCGTAACTCTTGGAGTAGTTCGAGAATTGTCGCTTGGACGGTGACATCGAGAGCCGTTGTCGGTTCGTCAGCAATTAGTAAAGTCGGATTACAAGAAATTGCCATCGCGATCGTTACCCGCTGTAATTGACCGCCCGAAAGTTCGTGGGGATAACGTTCTAGCCACGATAATTTTTGCTGATTAATCGCATCATTAAGTTCTCGATCGCTCAAAGCATTAGCAGGAATTTCTAAGTATTTAACATTAGTTAAATACTGCTCTCGTAAGCTATCGTCGCTAGGAATTAACTTAACTTCTTGCAAGACATAAACAGCCTGACGACGAGCTTCTGCCGCCGATAAAGATTGATGTTGAGAAATTGCTTCGACTAGTTGATAGCCGATCGTAAATACCGGATTTAGCGAAGTCATTGGCTCTTGAAAAATCATCGCCATTTGCGAACCGCGATAACTCGAAAGTTGCGCTGGTAATAACGAGAGTAAATCGATCCGTTGCGGGGTACTACCATCATTTTGCTCATGACCCTGAAACCATACCTCCCCCTGGGTAACTCTACCCGCACTGGGTAGCAATCCCATTACCGCCAGAGAAGTTACCGATTTACCAGAACCAGATTCGCCGACAATACCTAATGTCTGCCCTGGTTGTAGCGCAAAAGAGATCCCATCGAGCGCAGGTTGCTTGACACCGAGGAATTGCACCCGTAAATTACGAACATCCAGCACAGGCGATCGATCGGTCATAGGTAGATCTAAAGAAGAGTGTCGATTTAACTAAGATAGCTCTATCTTACGCTATCGATCGGTACAAGTTGCTACGATCGATTGCTGCTAAATGTTGGCTGTACTGTAACATATCGATCGAGCGTAAATCGGATTTATAATGATACATTACCAGTCAATCGGGGCACATTCAGACCGATCGAGCTGTCACTACTAACTAGACGATAAGTTTTCAACAGCAGAAAAATTCATGATTGAAATCCTCGCTGTATTATCAGTCTCTGCTGCGGCGGGAATGCGAATCGCACTTCCATTATTAGTAATCGGACTAATTCAAACCGACTTGTGGCAACGGGTACCGCTCCTCGATCGGGTACCACCTCAAATTGTCATCGCCGTACTTACAGCTTGGACACTGCTCGAACTATTCGTCTCTAAGCAACTCTGGGGACAACGATTATTGCAAGTCGTCGAACTAGTATTCAGCCCGCTAGTGGGTGCTGTCATGGCGATGGCGGTAGCGAGAATATTGCAAATTCAACCCACCCAACTGACCTGGATTTTCGGCGTGGTCGGGGGCTTAGTCGCCCTGGTATTGCAACTAGTCAAAGTGGGCTGGTTCTACAGGCTCAAAGGATTGCCCACCTGGGCGGTACTCTTAGAAGATATTTTGTGCGTGTTATTGGTATTGTTTGCCTTCAAAGCACCCAATTCGGGCGGTTTGATTGCGTTGTTATTATTGTGGCTGGCGATTCGGAGTTCCCAAAGCTGGTATCGGTGGTATAAGGGGGGTGTAGGGAGTAAGGAGTAAGGAGTAAGAAAAATCCCCTCCCTGGAGCTACCGTGTACACACATCTCTCGATCGAAGTGAAAACCCTAGAGATCCCCCTGCTTGGTGCGTGCGCTAAACCGTCGGGGA
>NZ_JANYJC010000262.1 GCF_025361915.1 Chamaesiphon sp. GL140_3_metabinner_50 | reverse complement strand
CCACTGAGATCTTCTGTTACCAGTGAAGACAGCTCGGCAATCTGGTTTTGACTCTTTAATGATTGTTTCTGAAGTTTCTCACCAAACCAGCCAACTAAAACAGCAATTACTGGTGCAATTAAAAATACAGCTAACGTCAATTGCCAGTTGATACAAACCATGTATCCCAGAATCACAACGAGCTGGAGTACGCACGGGATAAATTGATGAAAAATCTTATGGATGATTTCGCCGATTTTATCGATGTCTTCAGTTAATCGATATGATAAATCGCCCAATTGTATCTGCGATAATCGATCGCCACTCAAGCTAAGGAGATGACTGTAAGCACGTTTGCGTAAATCTAATGTAATGCCAAAAGCAGCCTTAGCCATCAACGTATTCATACAATATTGGGCGATACCTTGGAAGATATATACCAGCCCCCCAGCTACGGCAACTTTAGCCAACATCGTGACATCAGTACCCACATATTTACTGATTTGTCCCGACAACCATGCCTGAATCGGCCAAAAAGCCGTATAAACTCCGATCCACAACAAAGCTAACAAAATTGTCAGTCTGTGCGGACGAATATAGGGAAGAAGTTGCCAATAGTTAGAACGCTGCTTCAAAAGACTCACTCGATCGCTAAATAATTGATTTACTTGACGCGCTCGAATTTTGATTTGTTCGCACAGTCAAGATCGCATATAGATCGTAGCTTAGATCGATCGCCTAATTAACTCATGACTGCCATCAAACATTCAGCAATCCGTTTCGCAGCACCTTGCTTACCCATCCTCAATAAACCATTTTGCGCGATCGATTGTAATCGATCTGGCTGCTGTAATAGTGTCTTAATCTCTAATCCTACAGCTTGCGGCTGAGATACCAAAATTACCGACTCACCGAGTAGTCGCGTTTGCGCCTCGGCAAAACCTGGGGTAAACTGAGGGCCAGCACCAGAAATCGTAAAAGCAGGTTTGCCCAAACCGATAAATTGCTCCGTCGCCGTACCCGCCATCGCGATCGCGCAGTCCCCTTTATGCATAAACTGTGCGTAAGCTTGAGTACTAATGGCGATCGTGACATTTTCGCGCTGATAATAAATTGCGTCCAAATTAATAGCAAAATCGGTTAGCTCCAAATCGGGATCGACAACTGGCAGCCAACCCGATCGGCTGAGACTGCCCTGTAAGATGTCCAAATCGAGTGTCTCGACGATTGCCGCCAGACAGATAATTTTACGCTGGTTAAAGACCGAAACTAAGCTACTGACAGCGATAAGTATTCGCTCCCAATTAGCCTCAGCTTCCGGCGGACGAGAACCCGGTAATAAAGTCACAATTAGCGGACGTGCTAGTTCGCGTTTGACCGATTGCGGCTGGTAAAATAGCGATCGGCTAGGATCTGTCGCAACTCCATCCATCATTGGATTGCCCAAATCGAAAGCCGAAATTTGCTGCTGTTGCAGAATTTCGGTAGTTAACTTATCGCGGGGAAATACCGCCTTACATCTACTTCTACTCAACAGCCAGCGTTCCCACGGAAAATAATAACAGCCAGTTTTAGCCTCGATCGAATCTTGCTGAGATCGTAAAATTTTCCCCTGACGATCGCGAATATAGTACTCCGATTTAGCAGTCCCAATAAAAGCATAATCCGCCCCACTCATCCAGGCAAATAATAGCGGGACAATATCGCCAACAGCGATAATTTTACCTCCAGACTGTCCCCAAGCGCGAATTGTCTTAATTTGCTCAATCGTCAATCCTACCAATCCCCCCTGAAGATCCCGCGCTAATTGGCGATTATCCTGATTGATAAATCCCCCCGATGGCATGGTTTGAACTTTACCCGCGATCTCGAAACCATTACTACTATAAGCCTTGCCCACACCCACGATCGGCAATGTGACTATTTCTGGCGGTTCTGGTAGATTACGCAATTCTTGAAGCACGGGTAATGCGATCGCATCTTCACCATGTCCGTTGCTGATACAGAGGAGTTTCATTAGGCTTTAGGGATTA
>NZ_JANYJC010000220.1 GCF_025361915.1 Chamaesiphon sp. GL140_3_metabinner_50 | reverse complement strand
GGTAATTTGAGATCGATTAATGGAGTAATCACGACATCGATCGAGCCTTCTTGGGCTAAGACTGGTGAATGATAGCCGTGAGGTTCGTAGTACAGACTGCGATTGTCGGCGCGCAAGATATAACCATTTTCGATCGCGGTGGGGCCGACTGGCGATCCGGGGACGGCTTTAATTTCAATTTCGCCAAAGCGATAGCTCTCGCCGGGAGCGAGGGATGTGACTTGTTGATAGCCGAGTTTTTGGACTACTTGCGCCGCATTGGGGGAGCCGACGACGGGGATCGATCGATCTAATATTTCTAACGTCGGTGGATGGGCGTGATCGGGCAATCCTTGAGAGAGTAAAATCAAATCGATATTAGCAGGTAGCGGTCGATCGACGGTTTTGGTACCCTGGAATAACCACGGGAAGTTCCCAAAGCTGAGATTGCCGACCAGCCAAGGGTCTAATAAGATATTTTTACCGCCCAGTTCGATGAGCCAAGAGTTACTGTCGAGCCAGGTAAGTTGCATAAATATTTCGATATGACGATATTATTAATATAATTTAACACGATCGCTGAGTTCGGATGAGCGGCGATCGCCCACACAATCCTATTTTTACCAAAGATGTCAGCAGATCGATCGGGTACCGCATCATTACCATTACCACCCGGACAATCTGGATTACCGTGGATTGGCGAAACTATTTCCTTTGTTACCGATCCAGATTTTGCCACCAAACGCCGTCAAAAATATGGGGCGATTTTTAGGACGCATATTATCGGTCGTCCGACGGTGGTGATGAGTGGTGCGGCGGCAAATAAATTTATTCTCTCTACTCATTTCGATAAGTTTTCTTGGCGCGATGGTTGGCCGGATAATTTTCAGGAATTATTGGGGGCATCTCTATTTCTGCAAGAGGGAGCCGAACACCAGAGGAATCGCCGATTGTTGATGCCAGCTTTTCATGGCAAAGCGTTGGTAAATTATGTCGAAACTATGACTAAAATTACCGATCGATATCTGACTAGATGGGAGCAAATTGGCGATTTAACTTGGTTCCCCGAACTTAAAAATCTGACTTTTGAAATTGCGAGTATCTTATTAATCGGCAGCGAACCGGGGGCGGAAACTACCGAATTGAGTCGGTTATTTACCGAGCTGACGAATGGTTTATTTACCATCCCCGTCAGATGGAGCTATACGACCTACGGACGCGCTTTAGCCGCCCGCGATCGCATCCTCGAACATATCGATCGGGTGGTACTGGAGCGGCAGCAAACTCCCACTCAGGATGCATTAGGATTGCTGGTGCAAAGTCAGGATGAGGCGGGAAATCGGCTGAGTATCACTGAGCTTAAAGTGCAAGCTTTGTTGCTATTATTTGCCGGACATGAGACGACGACATCGTTAGTGGCTTCGCTGTGTTTGGCACTGGCGCAGCATCCAGAGGTGTTGGCTAAAGCTAGAGCGGAGCAGGTAGAAATCGGGATCGATACGCCGATTTCGATCGATAGTCTCAAACAAATGACTTATCTCGATCGAGTTTTACGAGAGGTGGAGCGAATGTATCCGCCGATAGGTGGGGGTTTTCGGGGTGTAGTTGAGGAGTTTGAATTTAACGGTTATCGCGTCCCGAAGGGTTGGCAAGTTTTGTATCGGATTCCTGAAGCGCATTTCGATGCGGCGGTTTATCCAGCACCCGATACCTTTAATCCTGACAGACCGATCGATAAGGCTTCAGATTATAATTTTGTGACTTATGGTGGTGGTTCGCGCATTTGTATCGGGATGGCGTTTGCACAGATGGAACTTAAAATTATTGCGGCAATGTTATTACGTCGTAATAGTTGGGAGTTATTACCCAATCAAAATCTCACCCTCGATCCGATTCCGACTCTTCACCCCCGCGATGGTTTAAAAGTTAAGTTTCAAAAGTTGTGATTTCAGGGCTGGATTCGATGCGGGGTTTGTCCAGTATTTTAGTTGTTGGTAATCAGCTCAAGCGGCAAACTATATGTATTAGTGAGTTGCGATTTTCCTGGTGGGGGCAGAACCCGGATCTGGGGGTTCCGACCCCCAGCCCCCCCGTGCCAGAGGCGGAACGCCGCCCCTCAAACTCCCCTGTCTTGACTCGCTAAACCGTCGGGGAACCCGACGAGCGCGAGTCGCTGCGTAAGGGTTGATTGGTTAGAATCGGGGTGGGTGTTTCTACATTCCATGTATGGCTGTGATGCGGGTTTCTTCAAACTGTTATTCACTATTCACTATCCACTATTCACTATCCACTATTCACTATTCCCTATTCCCTATTCCCTAACCAATGAACATTTATTCTACTTTCCAGCAAACCGATCGACTGCGAGTTAGCGATGGTAAGGTTATTTCTATATTGAGCGGTTGTGAGACGGCAAATCGAGTATTGGTTATCGTTTGTCCGCAGTTGGGCGATTTTGATAGTCTCGAATATGCGTGGTGGTTGCAACGCGATCG
>NZ_JANYJC010000207.1 GCF_025361915.1 Chamaesiphon sp. GL140_3_metabinner_50 | reverse complement strand
CGCGATCGAAACTCCCATCAATACAGCGGCTTGGGCTACCCCAGAAGCTGAGGCAAAGTTGCTAAAACTGATTCCAGCTAAACGGGTGGGGAATGTAGACGATATCGGCAAAGCCGCAGTTTGGCTGGCTTCTGATGACTCCGATTATGTCAACGGCACGACACTATTTGTAGATGGTGGTATGACTTTATATCCTGGGTTTGCAGATAATGGTTAGCAAAAAAGCAATCGGTCTCGAATGTAACGACAACTAGCGTACAAACCTGCCTTCACCTACAATTAACCGATCGATCTAACCCCACGATTAACCGATCGAATTCCCGATCGGATTGAGGTTGCTGGTGGATTTGGGTGGTCACTGAAGCTCCTCGAAGTGCAGGTTTGAATTAGGTTGATTTCAGGTTTAAATCGATCTCATCAACCTGCCCCTACGAGCTTAACGATCGATTAAGCCTTCTTATCGCGTCGAATGGCTGAGGTCGTTCGGTAATTCCCCTAGTTATATTTAGAACATGAAGGTTGGTTGAGCTACCGAACGAAAGCCACCAACATTTAAAAGTATTCTTGTTAGTAATGTTGCTCTCATTAGCGATTGTTACGAAGGGAAATCGGGGTTTAAACTTTAATGGAGATCGTTATTTTAGATAACGATCTCCATTTTTTTGCAACTTAGCCGATTTCATTAATTTAACTGAAGTTTTACTCGATTTATTTGCGATCGATTCCTGTATTGAAGCCTTGCAACCAGAGCGTCGTCACCCAAACGACGAATCCCAGTCGAACGAACCCAGCACTCGACCGATTATAATAGACGGATACAAACCAACAAGCCTTTACCACTGTGACAGCACCAGGAAGTTACAAAAACACCGTAAACTTACCCCAGACTAAGTTTGACATGCGTGCGAATGCAGTCATTCGCGAACCCGAACTCCAAAAATTCTGGGCAGACGAGCAGATTTTTGAACGGCTGTCACAGTCGAATCCCGGCGAGATTTTTGTCTTGCACGATGGCCCACCATACGCCAATGGTACGCTGCACATGGGTCATGCGCTCAATAAAACGCTCAAAGATATCATCAATCGTTATCAGTTGCTCAAGGGGCGCAAAGTCAGATACGTTCCTGGTTGGGATTGTCACGGACTGCCGATCGAGCTTAAAGTAATTCAAGACATGAAGCCAGAGGAGCGGAAAAACCTCTCGCCGTTGGAGCTGCGCCAGAAGGCGGCGGCGTTTGCCCTCAAGACAGTTGAGGAGCAGAAAATCGGCTTTAAACGTTTGGGTGTGTGGGGTGAGTGGGATAAACCCTATCTGACGCTGCAACCAGAGTATGAAGCGGCGCAAATTGGCGTGTTCGGGCAAATGGTATTAAAGGGCTATATTTATCGCGGTTTGAAACCCGTCCATTGGAGTCCCAGTTCTAAGACTGCCCTGGCAGAAGCAGAGCTAGAATATCCCGAAGGACACGTCTCGCGGAGCATTTTTGCGGCGTTTAAAGTCACGCAGGTTGCGGATGCGGCTAAGGCGATTTTAGAACCATTCAAAGACGATCTAGCCGTCGCGATCTGGACGACTACACCTTGGACGATTCCCGCGAATTTAGCAGTGGCGGTGAATCCCGATCTCAATTACGCGATCGTCGAAGTTACCGGACGGGAAGATAATCATTACAGTGGCTGTAAATATGCGATCGTCGCGGCGGACATGGTTGAAGGTTTAGCTACTAAATTAAACCTCAATTTGAGCGATCGAGCCGTCATCAAAGGTGCCGAATTAGAACATACCACTTATAAGCATCCGCTGTACGATCGGCACAGTCCGGTAATTATCGGTGGCGACTATATCACTACCGAATCGGGTACTGGTTTGGTACATACCGCACCAGGGCACGGACAAGAAGATTATATCGTCGGGATGAAATACGGGCTAGCCATTCTCGCACCTGTCGATGGCGATGGTAATTTTACCGCAGAAGCAGGCGAATTATTTCAAGGTGAAAATGTTTTAGGTAATGGAAATCAATTAGTAATTGAAGCATTGCTCGAAAAGAATTCTTTACTTAAAGAAGAAGCTTATCCACATAAATATCCCTACGATTGGCGGACTAAAAAGCCAACAATTTTCCGCGCGACCGAGCAATGGTTTGCATCGGTACAAGGATTTAAAGAAGCAGCCTTAAAAGCAATTTCGGAAGTAGAATGGATTCCCGCTCAAGGAGAGAATCGAATCAGACCGATGGTAGCAGAACGCTCGGATTGGTGCATCTCGCGCCAACGTAATTGGGGCGTACCGATTCCGGTTTTTTACGATAATGAAACTAACGAACCATTACTAACTGAAGAAACGATTAACTACGTTCAAAATATCTTCCGCGAACATGGTTCCGATGCCTGGTATTCGATGTCTGTTGAGGAATTATTACCCGAAGCTTATCGTCACAACGGACGCAGCTATCGACTGGGAACAGATACGATGGATGTCTGGTTTGACTCCGGTTCTTCCTGGGCGGCGGTAGCCAAACAGCGAGATAATTTAGCTTATCCAGCAGATATGTATCTCGAAGGATCGGATCAACATCGGGGTTGGTTCCAATCGAGCTTATTAACTAGTGTCGCCAATAACGGCATCGCGCCATTTAAAACCGTCCTCACTCACGGCTTCGTGTTGGATGAAAAGGGCGAGAAAATGAGCAAATCATTGGGTAATATTATCGACCCGATGGTAGTGATGGATGGTGGTAAAAACCCGCAAAAAGATCCCGCCTATGGAGCCGATATCGTGCGGCTATGGGTATCGTCGGTAGATTATTCTACTGAAGTAAGAATCGGCCCGAACGTCCTCAAGCAACTATCCGACGCTTCTCGTAAAATTCGGAATACAGCAAGATTTTTACTGGGCAATCTCCACGATTTCGATCCGGCGAAAGATGCCGTTCCTTATGCCGAATTAGCCGAACTCGATCGATATATGCTGCATCGAATGAGTGTGGTATTTAACGAAATTACCGAATCATTCGATCGCTATCAATTCTTTAAATTCTTCCAAACCGTGCAGAACTTCTGCATCGTCGATCTATCGAACTTCTACCTAGATATCGCCAAAGATCGGCTCTACATCAGCGCGCCCGACTCCTTCCGTCGCCGCAGTTGTCAAACAGTAATCGCCATTATCCTCGAAAATCTGACCCGTGCGATCGCCCCCGTCCTCTGTCACATGGCAGAAGATATCTGGCAGTATTTGCCCTACCCTACCCCTTATAAATCGGTATTTGAGTCCGGTTGGGTCAAACTCGATCCGCAATGGTTACAGCCTGATTTAGCCGTCACCTGGGATAAAATTCGCGACCTGCGGACAGATATTAATAAGGTCATGGAACAAGCGCGCACCGATAAAGCGATCGGTTCGAGCCTAGAAGCTAAGGTATTATTGCAGGTAGTCGATCCCGCACTCCGAGCTAAATTGGGGGCGTTATCGTTCGACAATTCGGAACCCACCCCCAGCCCCTTCTTGGAGGGGAGCAAGAGCGGGATGATGGTAGTTGATGTGGGGAATTCTCGGACACCGACGATCGATCGACTAGTTAATAGTTCGCCATTAACAGAAATCGGTGAAACATTAAAAAGTGGTGGTAATGTCATTAGTAGTAGTCTGGCGATCGCGATCGAGACTTATCAAAAAGGTTGGCGATTGATTGGGAATACATTACTAGTATTAACTGGCGCATTTGGGCTGTATATTACGATCGGGTTAATCGATATCGTCAATCGGATTCCCTTTGTCGAAACCACCCTTAAAGGTGTCGGAGTAGTCATGAGTGGATTGTTTGTAATTCGTAATCTATTAACCACCGAAAAACGTCAACAAACGATCGATCGGGCGATCGCGTACAAAGACCAAATCGTCGGCGCACAATACTATACCGAACGGACGATCTCCGCGATCGAAAATTCGGGAGAATTAACTCCTCACCCACCCGTCAGCGTACCTACGCCAACAGCCACACCTCAAACCCCATCCAACGGAATCGACGAATTGCGGTACCTATTCCTCGCCTCTCAAGTCGAGCTAATCGACGATGCAAACTTACTCCAAGAATGCCAACATCAAACCACCAGTGCCGGGGGTAAAATTGGAGTCATCAAAGCAGATGGCGACAAATGCGATCGGTGTTGGAACTATTCACCCACCGTCGGTCAAAATAGCGAACAGCCAGCCATTTGCGATCGCTGTATCGATGCTTTAGTTGGTGAATTTTAACCAGTTTTAGTTGTAACTTAGATTGAACTTCAGCCATCCTCGAACGCCTTGTTTGAGGATGGCTTAATTAA
The DNA here is from genome assembly GCF_025361915.1 of Chamaesiphon sp. GL140_3_metabinner_50. Classification (GTDB taxonomy): domain Bacteria; phylum Cyanobacteriota; class Cyanobacteriia; order Cyanobacteriales; family Chamaesiphonaceae; genus Chamaesiphon. The sequence continues at coordinate 25,166 of NZ_JANYJC010000207.1, read as the reverse complement.
TGCTCGATCGAGCTGATGTGTTGAGATCGACCGACATTGTATGATAGAGCTAATTTTTAATTCGTAACCGAGAGCCTCTCCTTTGGAGAATTGCGAAAATATGTACCGTACTACTTGGTTTTTGACTACGGCATTGGTGGGGATGAGTGTGGTATTGGTACAGCCAGCGGTCATGGCGGCAAAGTCAGATGCGGAAGTAAAATCGAGCGCGCGTGGCGTGACGGTAGAAATTCGATTGCAGCAAGATCGTAGCGTCGGTTCGGGGATAATTATCGCGCGTGCTGGCGACCTCTACACGATCGCCACCAATCGCCATGTCGTCTGTGGGCAAAATCGTCGAGATCGAGTCCCAGCAGGAGAGACTTACGAGCTGGGATTAGTTGACGGACAAAAATATCGAGTCACAGCCACCAGCGTCAAACTTATCGGTACCGATCTCGATCTGGCGATCGTCCAGTTTCGGAGTAGCAGCAAGTATCCAGTAGTGCAATTAGGTACTGCCAGTGCGTTGAAAGCAGAAGATGTGGTCTATACCGCTGGATTCCCGATCGAACAGCCCGGTTTTAGCTTCAATCAGGGAAAAGTAACTGCGGTAGTAGATAAACGCATTACAGGCGATCGCGGCGGCTACAGTGTTGTTTATGATGCTTTCACCTTGCCAGGAATGAGCGGGGGTGGCGTGTTCGATCGCAATGGTCAGTTGGTAGCTATTCACGGACAAGGCGAACGATTTGGCGAAAATACTGAGCTTGACGATAAGTCTCAAGTCGGCAGCAAAATCGGCTATAACCGAGGCATTCCCGTCCGGTGGCTAGTGCAAGATCTCGCAGGTGCCGGAATTAGCGTCGGTGGAAATCGTTTGCCTTCTAACCTCAAAGCAGCAAGAGAACAAACACCAGTTGGCGCAGATGAGTACTTTATCGCAGGTTTTAATAAATTTGTAGAGCCTGGTGCTGATGTCACCACTGGAAAACGTACAGCTATTCAGGAATTGAGCGAGGCGATTAGGATTAATCCCCGATATACGGTTGCTTACTTCGTTCGTGCAGTTGTCTACGCACAACTTCAAGAGTTTCGGCAGTCTCTAAGCGATTACGCGATCGTAATCGCCCTCGATCCTCAATATGCCAATGCCTACATCAATCGGGGCGAGGTTTGGGAAGGGCGTTATTTCGAGATGCAGCATTACGGATCGATCGCGCAGCAGATCCGATCGGGATTCGCGGGATTATCGTTCATGCAATTTCAGCAGAAGCTAAGAATTTTTATGTGGCTTTAGGGTTTGATGAATCTCCGATCGAACCAATGACATTTATGATTACACTAAACGATTTACGCGCTTGTATTGCCGACTAATCGATCGCCCGATGTAGCTTGGATTACCATTGATAAATGGGAAGCTTTGACTCCAGAAGAACGACGGGGATTTTTGCCATTCTGTCCAGATTTTGTTGTCGAGCTGATGTCTCGCTCTGATTCTTGGGTGCAGACACAAGCCAAGATGGTGGAATATATGGAAAGCGGTTGTCGCTTGGGTTGGTTGCTAGATCCGAAGGGTAAACGCGTTGCTATTTATCGACTGGGAAAACCACCAGAACTATTGACTGCGCCTGAGTCGCTGTTGGGTGAAGATGTATTACCAGGATTCGTACTCGATGCTAGATTTTTGTGGAGTTAGCTACAGAAATCGACGATTCCCAACTGGTTAAGGCGATTTACTGGGAGTCACAGTCGGAGCTACGCTGGGATTGGCTTGCGTGGGTGGGGTGAGTATCCCGGTCGCGGGTGTAGTAGTTACCCCAGGATTCGGCTGAGTGGTGCTGGGATTTACCACACCAGGATTATTGGGGTTGGTGATGACTGGGGGAGTGGGTGCGACGGTATTGGATGGTAAAGTAGCTAGTGCGACTCGATCTCCTGCCACACATCGGAGCGCGTCGAGGACTTCGACGACTTTACTGTAGCTGACTTGTTTGGACGCATATAAAACGATCGAGCTATTGGGACGCGCCTGACGGTATTGTTTGACTGCTTCGATTAATTGTCCGGGAACTAACATCGGTTGCTGTTCGACAAAGAGTTGTCCCGCATCATTAAGACTTACCATTAGTAGTTCTCTAGCCGCTGGCGTACCGCTGGCAGCCTTGGGAATATCGACGCTAATTGCCTGCTGTCTGGCTACTTGTAGCCCTGCTAATAGAAAAAATGTCAAAATGCAAAAGATGACATCAATTAACGGTACTAGCTCAATTCTGGGTTCTTCGTTAGTATTGCCAGCGTCGATTTTCATAAGTAGAGGCGGATGGGGGATTAAGGATTGAGATGTCGATATTTTCTCATTCTACGATCGATTGCAAATATCTCGATTAAATCTTTGCCTGGACATTGGCTGCCGATTTTCAACTGTACTACTTGGCGAGGAGATCTGCTATGGGTTGTCACAGCCAGTATCAGACGAGAATTTAATTAAAAATAATGTTATGATTCGATCGAATGTACCGATCGATCCCCAGCTCCAACTGGCGAAGATTGGGAGCTGCAATCATTATCTTCGTCATTCACACCACATGGTTTTTTGGAAGAGTTTATTTAGTGGTGGCGATACAGCTACTGAACCGAAAGCAAGTACCTCTAATGATACTGCCGTAAAAGTAACTGGAATTAATCTTCCCCCAAATACTCAAGTTTTTTTAAGTACCGATCGAAATCTCGATCTGTATGAGTTAGAGGAACTGTGCGATATTGTCGGTTGGTCGCGTCGTCCGCTGCGTAAGGTCAAGAAGGCAATTCAAAATAGCTTTATCGTAGTTTCAATGTGGGAAGTTAGAGGCGCATCGAAACGCATGATTGGGTTTGCGCGTGCTACTTCCGATGGTGCTTTTAATGCAACTGTGTGGGATGTCGTCGTTCATCCCGATTATCAGGGCCAAAAATTGGGTAAGGCGATGATGAAATACACGATCGATAAAATTCGTGCTGAAGATATTAGCAATATTACGCTGTTTGCCGATGCTCATGTGGTCGGTTTCTACAACGGGATGGGTTTTGTTGAAGATCCAGAGGGCATTAAGGGGATGTTTTGGTATCCCGATTAGTTGGGGGCAGCAATTTTTGGATATTAGCGATCGATTTGTCAGATCGTATGTTATGATGGCTTGTACAGACAACGGGGTGTAGCGCAGCTTGGTAGCGCGCCTGCTTTGGGAGCAGGATGTCGTAGGTTCAAATCCTGTCACCCCGATTTATTAAATCAACTAACCTAAGTTGCTAGCAACTAGAACGCCAACGATTGAAATCGTGGCTAATGTTGCAAAGCCCGCCTACGCGGACTAACAATTCAGTCCGCGTAGGCGGACTTTGCATTCCGTTCGCGGAGCGTCTGCTTTGCAGAGCGGCGGTTTCTAACCGCTGGGACGATCGGTAGAAACTTAAACTAATTAAAATTTAGCTGACATTAACTAATTATTTGTCACGATCGAGTAGATTCAGATTTTGAGTCTAGATCTTGGCAATACCTAGTTAAGACGGCAACACTCCAGATTCTTGCAGCGCGTGGAGCCGAGCGTAAACACCGTTGTGCTTGAGTAGCTCATCGTGCGTCCCGACCTCGACAATCCGACCCCGCTCCAACACCACAATCTTGTCAGCATCCCGTACCGTGCTGAGTCGGTGCGCGATAATCAACGTCGTTCTCGTGCCTAAAATCGATCGCATCGCTAGCTGAATCGCCCGTTCCGACTCATAATCGAGGCTAGAAGTTGCCTCATCGAACACTAATACCTGGGGATTGACGATTAAAGCGCGGGCAATCCCCAGCCGCTGCCTTTGTCCGCCAGAGAGTCGAACGCCTCTTTCCCCCACCACCGTGGCATATCCCTGGGGTAGCTCGTGGATAAATTCATCGACCCGCGACATTTTACAAGCTGCTGCCACTTCATTAGCATCAGCGGTGGGGTTGCCATAGCAGAGATTATCTAGAATCGTCCCGTTAAAGATATCGACTTCCTGATGGACGATTGCCAAGCGCGATCGATACGCGCCAATATCTAGCGATCGCACATCGGTGCCATCAATCCGGATTTGACCCAAAGTTGGCTCAAAATAGCGAAACAACAGCTTTACGAGCGTAGACTTCCCCGAACCCGATTTGCCAACCAGGGCAACGGTTTGATATGGCTCGATCGTCAGGTTAATATCTTGTAAAATCGGTCGCTCTGGGTCGTAACCGAAACTGAGGCTGTCGAACTCCACCTTACCCGTAAAATTGTATGCAACCGCAGATCGCTCGATCGAACTAAGATCCATTGCGTCAGAGCCAACTGGCTCCTGCATAAACTCATGAAAGCGCAACATCGACGCATAACGCCGCGCCAGAAACTCTGCCAAGACACTCAAGGGTTCTAACTCAGCATAAGCCATACTAGAGATCGTCAGCAGCGTTACAAAATGACCTAAAGACAGTTCGCCGCGTTGCGTGGCGAGTAGCGTCATGATGAGGATGCCAAAGATACAGCTTTGAATTGTCGTGCGCTGCCACATATTCAGTTTCACGTAGCTGCGATGGATGCGATGGAGTACGACTGTTAACTCGCGATCTAGGCGTTGCCGCTGTCGAGTGAGTTCGGCGGGTTCGGCGGCAAAAGCCTTGACAGTTTTGATATTAGTAATAATTTCGGAAGTACGGCTTTCCGTGTTCTCCATGTAGCGATCGAGCAGTGCTTCGCGTTTGATAATCCGCCGCAACCCGGTGAGGCTAAATCCAAAAATAGCCAGAAAAGACATCGCAAAGGCAATGGCGATCCGCCAATCTAACAAACAGATCGTGCCAAAAATGCCCACCACCCTGACTAGCTTGGGAATAGCCTGTCCCGCGACTTCTGGGTAAGACCAAGTATGGTTGGTTAACCCCCGCGCGATCCGTCCGGCAATCCGTCCGGGGTTGTTCTCATCGTAGAAGGCTAATGGCAAGCTCAGAATTTTTTGAATTGTAAGATCGGCACGATCGCGCCTCGCCCGTAGGGGGATTGCCCAGTGGAACCAACTGCCGATCCAGGGCTGAATCGGTGCCCGCACGACAGAAATTATAAACACGATCGCCAGCAGCACTCCTAGCGATAAATTCGCCGATACTGGCAGACCCAATCTCGCCGCCAGCGCGGTTGTGAGTGCCACCAACGGCCCATCAAGTGGCTGTTTGGACAGCACATTAAGAATTTGACCGATCGCGTAGGGTACGATTAAATCTACCACCTCAAACAGACTGCTCGCGGCAATACTGATGGTCGCGATCGTCCCGTAGCCGCGAAAATATCCGATAATATCTCGATAAGATGCCATGAGCAAACTCTAAGGATCTGAAAATTAGCTGCCAACGATCTAGTACCCTACCGCTGAAAAACAGCAGGTGCCCCACCAGCTTGGCAATGTCAGGTTTTGCAATCGATTGGGCATAATATTGGTAAATCGATCGATCTCTATCAGCATGACAGAAATTCAACCATCCAACACCGATGCCATTTTAGGCGGCCAAAATCGTCTAACTACAGATACTGTTGTTCTGGGTGGAATTGAAGGGATCGAGCAACGCTTAACTAGCCAAGATGAGGAAATCCAAATATCGGCACTTCGAGCAACCTTAAAATATGACAATCGGGGCTTAGAGCTGCTTATTGATGTCTGGAAAAATGACTCGCACCAGTTAAAATGGCAAGCTTTTTCATTACTTAGAGATAGACAAGAACAAAGTGCTAAACGTGCTTTATCTGAATTTAATCCGTGGCTCAACATGAGTTGCATTCATACTTGGGAGCAAGATTCGATCGCAAGAAGCATTGCAATAGCTCCAGATGGCCATACTCTATTTAGTGGAAACGAACAGCAAATAAATGTTTTGGATATGCAAACCAAACAACAAAAATCCATGTCCTTCCCCTATCATGAGACAGGTACTTTAATTGTTACGCCCGATGGGAAGAGTCTAATTAGCAGGGGTGGATATATAAAGTTAATTAGTAGCGACGTACATAACTATGTATTCGCGAATGAGGTAAATGAGGCTTTAATTCGGAACTCGCCAGGGATAGAGACAATGTACTTTGACTCAGACAGAGGCATAATTTCATGGAATATTCGGACAGGAGAATATATCATGTTACTAGAAGAATATTCTTATCCAGCATCCTCATTAGTTATTAGTCCTTGCGAGCGATTTCTTATCTATAGCGGTTGGTATAGCATCGTTAAGGTTAGAAATATAAAAACTGGAAAGCCTGCGAAAAATCTGAGCCAATCAAAAAATTTCACTCATACTTTAGCTATCAGTAATGATGGAAAGATTATAATCGGCGGTGGTAAAGATGCACAGGTAAAGATTTGGGATTTTAAGACGAGAGAACTATCGATGATATTCAAACACAAAGATACTGTTCGGTCGGTTGCTATTAGCCCAGATAATCTAACTGTTGTGAGTGGGAGTACTGATGAAACGGTTAAGGTTTGGGATTTGCAAGCAAGAAAAATTAAATTTACCCTGAAAGGTCATAAATGTTGGGTTTATGGGGTGGTAATCAGTCCAGATGGAAATTATATTTTTAGTTGCAGTAGTGACAAAACAATTAGAGTATGGGATTTGCACACTGGAAAATGTGTTAACATTCTCACAGGTCATACAGAATTGATTCATTGTTTGGTAGTTAGTCCCGATGGTAAAACCCTTGTTAGTAGTAGTCGGGATCGAACTATTAGAGTATGGCAGAGACAGTTTTAAATATGACTCGATTTTATGTCGTTGGTGCCGAAGAAGAACCGATCGATTTCCTCTATTGCAATCGATATCCGCGCTGAAATGGAATTTCGCGCTCATAGCTGAAGTTATCTGAAGATAACTACGGAGAGATCTTAGTTCGTGTTAACAAACTTGCGCTTTTAGCCCCGAATTCATTCGAGGGCTTCAACTGAAGACTAAATTCTAGAAGCTATAGCAATCCTAATTGAGAAGCTGATTTTATAGTACGATATTATTTAACTCTCGATCGACAATATTTAAGTAATGGATAATCCACTAATAAAACAGCAAGAAGAATCTAACAAAATAACCGAGCTGGTGAAGTTAATTAAGAGCAATGTTGGTTATGCTCCTTATCCTTTGTCGCTTTCTCTAATGTATTCCAGCTATCGAGCTGTTGGTAGACTGGAAACTCCGAACCCGCTTTGACTGTAGCCATCGGCTCGGCTTCGACTTGCCGGGTTTTGGGTTGATATTCACCTGAGAGATACTTCTGGTAAGCAATCCCGATCGCATCGCGGCTGATATTCTTAGGGCTTTTACCCAGAAATAATCGCGGTTTACCCGGCTGAGTGCCATCTGCTAGCTTTGGTCGCCCTTCTTGATACCCGCGCTCGGTTACCATTTTGCTCTTGATGCTACCACTCATATAGTTTTTAGTACCGCCTGTCTCTTTACTTAACACCGCTAGCAGATCGGATGCAGCTAGACAGAGCTTACCCCCGCAAGCATCTTCCAAGATGTCCAATACACCCTCTAATGTCTCCATCCAAGGCGCATTTGCCTTGTAATCCGCTTGTAGTTTAACTAGCAATGCCTCTTCAGCTTTCGATGTCCAGTTCCGATAAATAGACTTACCCCCCAAGCTTTGAAGGTAGCAGTATTTATAGAATCCCCAGAAGTCAGACCAGTTATCCGCTACCCACTGAATATCGATAGCTTTGCGAACCCGCACAGGAAAGAAGCGGCGATCTCCATCCATATCTTGAATGAGTTCGACTTTGTTGGTGGTACCGAATAGGATAGCCGAGCGGGGGCGATCGGCTGCATTCCGCTCATAGGGTGCGCGGTAGTTATCGGTTTTGGCTGTAACTACTTCTTTCAAGTCATCAGCGGCTAAACCTTGGAAGGCGGAATCGCACTCATCCAAGTTAACAATAACCTTCCCTCGCAACTTCTCTAAGTCCGCTTTGTTATTCTTGAGCGATCGCATCTGCAAGTAGTTGTTAGCTGACCAACAGTCAAACAGCATAACATCGCGCTCGATTTGGCTGTTGAAAAGTGTGTAGCGGATAACTCGATATAGTGTCTCGGCTTTAGTCTCCCCATCCTGGCTCTCTTTAGGGTCATCCTGTTGTGATTTGTCCCCTCCGCTCTGGAAACTCCCCACCATCGAAATATTTAAGCCGATCGAACCTGATGCCCGGACAATAAGGCGATACTCTTCAGTCTGAGGATGCAGACTTTTGAGTGTGTCATTCATGATGCCGCGCAGATCTTGATATGTCATAGTATAAATAGAAAGGGTTTTTTGAACTGAACTCGAAGTGATATGAATGGTCTGGGCTGTAAGCGGACTTGGGAAGCCTTTGAAACCCCGGATGTCGATCGCATCTGGGGTTTCCTATTGGGTACTACTCGCCCTGTTTGCAAGCTGTTTGCAAAGTGTTTGCAGCCGCTAGAGAGCTAGATCGGATAAAGTCGGATACTGCTACCCCCAACCCCGCCGCCGCCTGTTGTAGCCGCGCCTTATCATCCTCAGAGATCCGAATGCGAATCTCTTTCGATTTGGGCTTCATTGTTCCGATCGCTTCCATGTCATGGCTCCTTTTGGGTATCTATATATAAACTGTCCATTAATAACCAGTTTGGCTCTATGAGCTAGTTTTAAGGCATTAAGCGGAGATGGCTGTCGCTTGATGCCGGGTCAGTTATATACCGATTTCTTATAGCTCACATAAGCCGCGCTAATATTACATGCGGTTACCTCAGATACTAGGTACCAGATCGACCGAGTTACCTGCATAGTGTTTTAGTACTATCTCTGGACTGTTGCCGACTAGGTTGGCGACTTGAGGGATAGTTAACCCAGCCGCTAGCATCATGGTGATAAAGGTATGGCGAGTTGTGTAGGGGCACCTGTAAGCGGCTACAGCACCGCTATCTATCAAGCTGGGTAGAATGCCTTTGTATGTCTTTTTGCCGACCTTGCAGCCCTTCCAGATCTGGTTTGTGAACTTGCTGTTATCGATCGGCAACCCAGTTGGAGAGTTGAAGACTAGATCGGTAGGCTTGGCATTCTTGGGTTTAATGGTCGCGAGATGCGATCGCAAGTCGGGGTTAGCTGGGAACTTGCGGCTTTTGCCTGTTTTGGTACACTTTCGGATTTTGAGCTTGCTAGAGTAAGACTCAGTAAATGCGATCGAGCTGAGGTCAGGGGCGATATGTTTCCATTGGAGTGAGATCGCCTCACCAGTCCGACAGCCAGTAAGAAATAGGAACTTAACAAAACTGTGGTAATGGCTATATCTGGGATGTAGCTGGAAACCCAGCAAGATAGCATCGCGCTCGGTGGCACTGAAGGGGTCGATCGATCGGTCGGTCTTTGGTCGCTTTAGGTCGGCTGCCATCCCTAGAAATGGGTTAGCAGTTATCAAGCCAGACTTGACCGCCCATGTTCCGCAAGCCGCCAACAGAGTTAACAGTCTCTTGGCTGTATCCGCGCTGACCTTGGCTACCAGTGCATCTCGAAGTTCGATCGCCTTGTTTAGTCCTTGTGGTAGCTTGGCGATATGATTAGCCCATTTCTTGCAGTAATCTTGGGTGTAAGTGGTCGCAGCTAGTTGAGGTTGCTTGTAGTGGCAGTAGCTAGCCCATAGTTGGCTGAAGGTGGTCGGTTTGGTTATGGTCGGTTTTGGTACTGGTTTCGGCTTGAAGATGTCGATGTAGCTTTGATAGGTTTCGGCTAGCTTGTCGGCTTTGATATCGCGCTCGATGTCCCAAGCTATCACCTGTAGCTTCTTGAGGTTGTCTGGAGTGTTCTTGAACCCACTGGAGATATAGCGGGTAATGGTGTCGGGTGTTGCTTGTCTGGGTAATCGGAGTCTGAGTCTGCCACCGATAACTTCGATCCCTACTGTGCCTGTCTGTTGTCTTTTCATGTGCCAAGGTCACTCGATGATCCTTGGGTCAAGTCGATAAACTGTAGCCAACTCTGTAGCCAAAAGGGGCTAAAATGGCAGAGGGATGAGCGGGGTACCGCGCCAGCGGCGGCATAGCCAAGTGGTAAGGCAGAGGTCTGCAAAACCTCCATCCCCCAGTTCAAATCTGGGTGCCGCCTTCAGTCGAAACCTCGCAATACGCGGGGTTTTCGTGTTTCTATCGATATTTAAAACCTCGCCAGATTGGGGTAAGGCTTGATAGTATCGATCGACTATCAAACCCAGCTAATCTACTATAAATATTTTCTAACTCACGCCGAATACGATCGAGAGAATTGGAAAAATGACGACTACTATTGATAAGAAAAAATATCTAGAACTTTTGGATACAGCCGACATCATCCCCAAAACGATCGAGACGGAGGATGAATACGATCGGTTTTTAGCTGTGGCTCAGATGTTAATGCACAAACGGAGCGATCGGACACCAGAGGATATCGCCCTACTGATGTTGGTAGTAAAACTGATTGAGGACTATGAATTGATTCACCACAATCTAGATGATTGGGAAAAATCCACACCAAATGAGTTGCTACGGCATATTATGACTGCCAGCGGTACTCGCAATGTCGATCTAATTGGCATCATCGGGAGTAGCGGCGTTGTGTCTGAGGTTGTTAATGGTAAGCGTACTATCAGCCGCGAACAGGCAAAGAGCTTGGGTAAGTTCTTTAAATTATCACCAGCATTATTTATTCGATCTAGATGTAGCCCTCCATCCCCCAGTTCAGCCGAATCGTGCAGGTGGGAAACTCGCAAGGCATCAGGCTGAGATATCAAACATCGATACATTTTACTGTTGGATGGGAAACATATAGATATTGGCTTTAATCTGTATGTATGACAACAATATCTTTAGATACCGCGAAAGAACGTATTTTGGAAATGTATCAAAAGATCGATACTAATAGTCAATACTATGGTTGTCTACTTAATTGGTATGGCAAGGGAGTCTGGAATTATGGGATCGGCATCAGCGATAACTTAGTTTTTGATACTGCTTATTTGAAGATATTCGATCGAGCAAATTTAGAAGTTCAATTAGTGCCTAATGTTCAAAACTTTAGCCCTGCTGAAACGATCGATCGATTAGGCACTGCGATCTTATGTTTTCAGAGTTGGGATTATGGCTTACTCGGTTGGAATGGCGAGCATTTTGCCCGATTAGTAGCAACAGATAAAGCCATATCTTATCAAGTGAAAGAACTGCCATTCCCGATTCCTCAATTAAATCACGATGGCTGGCATCCCCAAGCAAGTAGATTTTTGACTGAATATCGCGAATCGCATTCCGACTGGTTTGCTGAAATATTGTACTCATGGTCGGCTTGATACAGGTCGCCAGATTTTAATAGTCCGATCCCAGCTAGCGGTAATTAAGGTTTGCTCCATCGGTAGAAAGAGAATTTCGCGGACGGCACTTTGATGAGCTTGGAAGCTAGATATTAATTGCTTACTATCGACATCCCAGAGGTTCACCATGCCATCCATCGAGCCAGAAGCGATGATTTTAGAGTCGGGACTAATGGCGACGGTTAGTACGCCATCCTGATGACCTGTTAAAGTATGATGAGTCGATGTGCCTAATTGTCGGACTTGTACGGTACGATCGGTACTACCGCTAATAATTAATTTGCCATCTCGACTAATTGCTAAACCGTGAATTGTTTGCTCGTGCGCTGCAACTGTTTTGAGTAATTGTTTGCTATTTAAATCCCAAAATCGGAGCGTTCGATCGGCACCCGCACTAATTAAAATTTTACCATTGGGCATAAATTCCAGTGCCATCACCGATTCTTGATGCCCGTCGAGGGTATAGATAATTTTACCCGTATCGGTGTTCCAGAGCCGAATTTTGCGATCGGCACCGCCGCTGGCTAAAATTTTGCCGTCGGGACTAAATCGGACGCAATAGACAAACCCATGATGGCTATCTAAGCTGCTGTCGGTGCGCAATTCTTGAAGCGAGTTAAAGACGGATTCTTTGCGGCGCAGTTGCACGCGGCGATTTTTGTCGCCACTGGCAATCTGACTGTGGTTGGGGCTAGCGGCGACGGCATAAATCGAATTATTATTACAGTAGGTAAAAATTGGTTGTTGTGGCATGGATAGGTTCCACATTGCGACGGTACCACCATCATCGCCGCTCATTAAAAAACGACCGTCGGTAGTAATGCCGATCGCATTAATTGGTTTGCGATGCCATGCAAATGTGTAGTTACATTCCCAATTATAATTAGGATCGATGGTGGGAATATTAACTGGGGTAGTTATTGGCGGGGTAGCGATTGCCGATGATGGAGCGACAATTTTTAAATCGGATTCGATCGCGACAGATTTAGTTTGTAAAGGATCGTGTAAATCGGGTAAGCTGACAACAGATTTATTTTGTAAAGCATCGATGACTGCTGCCACTGTGGAATAGCGGTCGATCGGTTTAGGTTGAATTAATTTATCGATTACTATTGCTAATTGTGGTTCGATCGGTTGAGATAATCCAGCTTGCCAGTTCCATTGACCGAGATTATCGTCGAATAATGCAAACGGGGAAACTCCAGTCAATAAATTAAGGCAAGTAACACCCACACTATAGAGATCGCTAGAGGGGAAAGCTCTACCCCAACCTTGTTCTGGTGCCATAAATTCTGGCGTGCCGATCGTCGTTCCCTGCATTTGCGATCGTTCTGGTGTGGTGATTTTGGCCGCTCCAAAATCGACTAAATATAACTGCCGATTATCGGTGCGGCGAATAATGTTTTCGGGTTTGATATCTCGATGAATGAATCCTAATTGATGGAGGTAGGATAGTGTTGGCAAAATTGCCAATAACAATTCTTTAATTTGGGCATTAGTAAAATTTCCCTGCGCGGCTAATTCTGCTTTAAGATTTTGACCGTCTATAAATTCTTGGACTAAATATTGACGACCATCTGGCGTAATAAAATATGCCAGTAATTTGGGAATATTAGGGTAGTCTAACTGTTCGAGCGCGCTGGCTTCTTGGGTAAATAATTCTGCGGCTTTACGTGCAGCGGCGGTGCCTTGTACCTGTGGGAAAAATTGCTTGATGACACAAAAAGGTTTAGATGGTTTATCCTCATCGATCGCTTGAAATGTGCGTCCGAAACCACCTTGCCCGATCGGTTGAATTGCTAAATATCGATCGCGCAACCGCAATCTACCCCCGCAACTTCGACAAAAGTTACTCTGCGGTGGATTTTCTGGGTGCAAGCAACTAGGGTTGAGACAGTAACTCATTAACTCACATTTTAGATCGAAACAAAGTTACTAGTTTTTTAGTGAATAGTGGATAGTGGATAGTGGATAGTTAGGGAACGGGGAACGAAAAGTTCTCGCTCCACCATCTATTATAAGAAGGGGGTAATTAAGTCAATTTATTTAATACCATTTTTTGCCAACAGACTTGGAGTGGATAGTAAAGTATCGGCATCCACAAGCCGCTCAGAACTGCGGAAATTAGCATCATGGGACTTTGATTATCCCAGAGATAATTCAGGCTGGCGAGGCTGGCTTCTGGCGATTGCTCGATCGCCATTTCGAGGAAATATTGAACTCCAGTAATTAACTCGCTGGCGATCGTTAGTAAAAAAGCAGCGACGCTAGCTGATATAATTGTATCATCTAGATATCGACGTTTGTGTAGCCAAAAAGTTAATACGCCTACCGCAGTCAGGCTCAGAACATGGGTGGGCATTATGCCCAAATTGGCGGCGGTGGTGGCAGTCATGCCATCTTGGATCAGTCCTAAGACAACACCCGCTGTTGTTGCGTGCCACAGCGATCGATTTAGGCTCCAGGCGATCGTCCACATTACCAGCCAACTGGGGCCGACACCTAAAATTTCCATGCCGGGAAAGCGGGTTGGTAATAGCAACAAACACAAGCTTGCCGAACCGACGACGGTGAGTAGATAAAGTCCATTGCGAACTAAGGGGTGTAAATTATTCATATCGATCGCGATCGAGTTAGCGACTAGCGGGTTTTAATAGGTGGTTTGGCAGTGGTTGGCTTGACGCTAACTGCGGGTTTTAGAGCTGGTTTGATAGGTACGACATCACTTACTCGTTTAACGGCTTCTGGGGGCACTGCGCGCGGGTCGTGAGCGTGAACTGTCACCCATTCTAGGGAACTCAATGGTGCGGTAAATTCGACGATCGCTTCTGGAGCGGGAGATTTGTTTAAATTAGTCTCAATTACTCTGCCTACAGCCAATCCGGTGGGAAATAATTGACTCACCGCTGAAGTCGAAACGACATCACCTTTTTTTACCAGCGGACGTTTGTCAAAAAATTGCAGTACGGCTTGGTTGGTGCGAGTACCTTGGAGAATGCCCATATTCCGCGTGCGACTAACCAGTACGCCCATCCGATTGCTAGGATCGCTGACTAATAATACCCGACTGGTATGGGGTGAAACGCTGACAATTCTGCCGACCACGCCGCCAGTCCCGACGACGATATGATCGATCGCAATGCCATCGGCACTCCCCCGACCGATCGCAACCTGCTGCCACCAATTATCGGCACTGTGAAGCAATACTGGAGCCAAAACGCCTTGATTCGGAACGGCGGCACTGTAGTTGGCTAATTGCTTGAGCTGTTGATTTTGACTTTTTAATTCTTGTAACTCGTTCTGAAGTTGCTCGACTCGCGCGGTTTTGAGCGTATCGATTTGTCTGGTTCCTGGCTGGAATGGCTGCGATAGCGCGTTATAGACTTCAAAAACCAACGCATTTTGAGTTTGCAACACTAGATAGGTACCGCCGACAATCGTCCCAAATCCAGCTAATTTGAGGGCATTTTTATCCCACCAGCGGCGCAAAGTAAACATGGTTGTCGGGTGTTGGTTGTTGGTTGTTAGTTGTCAATAATTATTTCGATCGAGCATGGATGAGGGTGTTGGGGTCGATAAATCGTGCCCATCCACCCTTCCCTACCGTGTACACACATCTGTGGAATCCCCCTACATCCCCCTTCAAAAGGGGGACTTCCGGATCCGGTTCCCCCCTTTTGAAGGGGGGCTAGGGGGGATTTAGATCTAGAAACGAAGTCCAATCGACTTGTGTATACACCATAGCCACCCTCCCACTCGATTTACAGGCTGCGAGAGCGACCGCTGAAGACTCGATCCATAGTTTTGAAGTTTTCTAGCACTTTGCCAGTACCCAACACCACGCAGGTGAGCGGATCGTTGGCAATATGAGTGACGATTCCCGTTTCGTGACTGATCAGGGTATCGATGCCTCTTAACAGCGCGCCACCACCCGCCAGCATAATGCCGCGATCGATAATGTCAGATGCTAATTCCGGTGGCGTGCGCTCTAGCGTCCGCTTCACGGCTTCAATAATCACCGACAGGGGTTCCGACATGCTTTCGCGAATTTCAGGGCCTTTAATCGTCACTGTACGGGGTAACCCAGACAGTAGATGCAAGCCGCGAACTTCCATAATTACATCGTTATCCTCTGGCGTGGGGTAGGCAGAACCCACTTGGATTTTAATTTCTTCAGCAGTCCGTTCCCCAATCACGAGGTTATGGACTTTTTTCATGTAATTAACAATCGAATCGCTCAATTCGTCACCAGCAATCCGCACGGATTCACTGATTACCGAACCTTGCAAACTCATTACGGCAACTTCGGTAGTCCCCCCGCCGATGTCGATAATCATGCTCCCCGTCGGCTCAGATACGGGCAAACCCGCGCCAATTGCCGCTGCGATCGGTTCGTCGATCAGGAATACTTCACTAGCACCTGCTTGGAGTGCTGCATCCATCACCGCGCGCCGTTCTACCGCAGTCACGCCACTGGGAATCCCAATCACTAACCGGGGTCTGATGACGTTACTCCCTTCGTTCGCCCGTTGAATAAAGTGCTTTAACATCACTTCTGCCGTATCGAAATCGGCGATCACCCCGTCCCGTAACGGACGCAGCGCAATGACATCGCCGGGAGTTCTCCCCAACATTTTTTTGGCTTCGACACCTACAGCTAGCGGCATTTTAGTCTTTTGGTCGATCGCCACAACTGAAGGTTCTGCCAGAACGATACCTTTGCCAGATACATAGACCAATGTATTGGCAGTTCCCAAGTCCATACCCATATCTCTGGATAATGAAAAGCGATTGAAAAAACCCACGCGCTTCTTTGCCCCTAAGTTAACTAATGATGGATTGAATATACACTAAGCGATAATCAACAGCGATGCAGGTGTTATTTATTGTTCCCCAGCATCGATTCTGTTGAAACGTCGCTAAGTCCTAATTTTTTGTCTACACTGTTTTTACTACAGCCCGATGCAATGAAACGAAACTCAGGCTATTTTGCTGAATTTTCCGTCCACTGGCTGAATCTTATTACGTTTTGCTTCGTACGTCTAGTTGCGATCGCCGATAGATTTTACTCGCAAAAAGTCACTCGATCGATCCCCAATCTAGTCGGCTTAAACCGATCCGTTTTTGAGGATCAGTCCGTAAATGCGAACTTTGCTTCATGTGCGGTGGTTTCAACCGATCGTACGCCGAATTAAGCTAAGTAAATTGCTAGAAAATAGATATACATTAGACTAATCCCAATCCACCTGTGCCGATTCCCAATCTATCAATGATTCTCGCGCCTGAAGCCATGCTGTTGGTATCCCCTCTACTCCTACATACAGCGCAACAATCCCACCGACGATCGCACAAGTGGTATCCCGATCTCCCAAACCACTAACCGTCGTCCACATCGCTGCTTCAAAATCAGTTAAATGCCTAGCGGCGCACCAGAGCGTAAACGGGACAGTATCTGAAGCCGATACCATCGTCCCATTCCCCAACGCGGATACCGCCGTCGGCACAGTATAATCTAGCGGTAATTCGCTGGCTCTTTTAATCCCGCTTTTAGTATCGCTATCGGGCAATCGATCGAGTATAAAAGCAAACATCTCGCGCGGATCGATATTCTCAATTTCTCGATAATTCCACGCCCAAGCCGCTGCTAGCGCGATCGCAATGGCTCCGACTTTACCTTCGAGATGGCTGTGAGTAACTTCTGCCGAAGCTAATGCCTGACTGGATAGTAGCTCTAAATCTTCGGCATAAAAAGCCCCCACTGGTGCGACGCGCATCGCCGCACCATTGCCATAAGAACCCATGCCATCAAAAACCGCTGGCGCAACTTCTCGCCAGTCGCCACCTTGACAAAATTCTTGCAAAATGTGGTGCGCCATCCCACCATAACCGCGTCGCCGATTGCGCTGATAATTAATCGCAAATCGACTGGCTAAATAATCCCGATCGATTTCGCCCCGCGCTGTTAATGTTTCGACAATTCCAATTGCCATAATCGAATCGTCAGTCAAATACCACGGCGGTGCGGGTAAAGCACGAAGATCGATCGCCATTGACATAGTATTCGTGTTGCCAAAAAACATTTGCCCAAAAGCATCCCCGATCGACAATCCAGTTAATGCTAATTCTGCCCTAGCTAATGGTTTCACGATCGCCAAAAATGTATTGATTTGTAATAAATATCATACCCCAGCTTACCGATCCACTATCCACGATAAAATAATGTCCTAATTATAAATAGGGTCGTTACCATGATAAATCGTCATTCTTCGATAACAACAGCTTGGGTGGCAATATTAGTTATTGCTAGCTGTCTAAATACCGCTCCCAGTGAAGCCCGTCAGATGCCGAAGCTTGGTGCTAGTCCTAAGCAAGGCAAAGTATTGCAACTGACTAATGGAGATTTAATGTGTTACGTACAATTAGTCGATGCTCGTGGCAGAAAATACGATATTGGAGCTGATTTCGATATCTGTCAGCAAACTAAATTCATCAATAGAAAAGTGACGCTAACTTATAAACGCGGTAAGGTAAATGATTGTCAGAGTGCCGCACCCTGCGGCAAAACTCGGACTGAAAATTTAATAGTCAAGATGAAATTAGTTAATAAAAAATAGCGATCGAACCAGATTAAGAGTAGGGGTAATTCATGAATTACCCCTACTCTTAATCCGATGCTGTTAAACAACATCTTATCTACTCTAAATCTCGTGCGGAGCGATTCTCGGCTAACTTCAATTCTTCGGTGGTATTAGCAATTTCCACCTCGACAACTTCTACTTCTACCAGCGGAACGCTGACACTTTGAGGCAGTCTTAGCGGTATTGCTAGCGGCTGTTGTTTTTCTTCTTGTTCGGGAATAACTAGTACTTGTTCCAGCCAATAACTTGCGGTGGGAATCGTCCGCTCTAAGTCTTCTAACGGTCTGGGGATCACCATGATCGATCGTAATTCACCGATGCTTTCGGCGGCTGACATGCCGACATCTAGGGCAATCGTGACATTAGAAACCGTACCGCGAATAATTGCCGTACAGAAGCCAGCACCTGTTTTCTCGTAACCAGCGACGTAGATATCCGCAGTTTTGAGCATTGCATCCATCGCACCCACCATCGCTGGGAAGCCGCGCGTTTCGAGTAAGCCGATGGCGAGATTATTAAGCTTACTTTTACCGACAATTTGTGCCAATATGCGATCGCTAATTGGCAAAACGGCATCGAGATTGGGAAACGGACGGGAAATTACCGATTGACAGATTAATTCGTCCATCTGCTCGGCGACTTCTGCACCTGCGGCGACAGCCAATTTTACATCGGGGAACCGACCGCGAATCACCGCAGTACAATAACCACCCCCAATTTTTTCATAGCCTACTAAAGTAACAGCGGCAGATTTAATCATCATATCTGCCGTTCCCACCATAGCCGGAAAGCTACGAGTAGATATTAACCCGATGGCACTTTCAGCATGAATATTGGACATCGTTAGCGGTAGAGGTTCCCCAATGTATGTGCGGTGGACAGTTACCATCGCCTCATCGGGTTGGCACTATCTATATTTCAGACGATCGTAGCTGTGAAAATATGCGGTTGAAGCTATAAACTATCGACAGGTTAGCTCACTCTGCCTTCAACCTGGGCGCGAAATTCTTCGACCTCTTCAGTATAACCAATTGGTAAAATTCGCTCAACGTTGGGATGCGGACGCGGGATAATTACCCAAGATTCTAAAGTACCACCATATACTTTCTCGACGACATCGATGCCTGCTGCCATTGCTTGTTTGACTTCAGAGACATCGCCCCGGACATTAACGGTAAATCGCGCGGAACCAGCCCTAAGGTAGCCGACAAGGGTCACTCGACCCGCTTTGAGCATAGCATCAGCAGCCGCTAACACAGCCGGAAAGCCTTTGGTCTCGATCGAGCCAACTGCTTGTTGAGAACTCATAGAATCAGCCATTAAAAATACGCTCCTGTTACTAATAAATTATCGATTTGCCACTAAACCTACACCCAGAATTCTCTCGATGCTGCGGTGTAGTGAATTGGCATGACACTATCGACATTTCCGGGGGGATTGGGGATAATGTAGTGACTGACGACCGCACCGCGTTTGGTGGCTTCGCCAGCACTCACACCCGCCGCTACAGCTTGCTCGACAGCCGAAACGGTACCGCGTACGGCAATAATAAACTCGGCGCGTTCGGCGAGTCCGTAGTAAACCAACGTAACGTTCCCCGCTTTAAGCATGGCATCAGCCGCCGCCAAGACGGGGGGAAAGCCATCGGTTTCGATCGTGCCAACTGCATGACGAGAGTCGCGATCTTTAGCCATTAAAAATATTCTCCTGGTGTATACAGCACTTTTTTGTAAGATGCACTGCTTATCCTTTCAGAAGGCGGGAGCGGGGATCTAAGAGTGTCCCTGTTCCCGCACTTTTAGCTAATCTAGCCAACCGATGTCGGTATTGGCGCGGCGGCGAGCTGTTTCTTCGCGAGACTCGGTGGGACGAGCGGTAATCGACGAATTCGATCTGCTAGTATCTTTTTTAACTAGCGCAGTCGCACTTTTAGATTTGGCGGGAGCTTGTGCTTGTTCTGCTAATTTGACGATCGTATCTTTGGTTTCTTTTAACTCGGTTGCTTGAGCTTTTAATTTAGAGTTGAGATCTTCAATCTGCTGCTGAAGTTTGGCTTCACTATCCTGAGCCTGTTTGAGTTTAGCCGCGTCGTCATTAGTTGGTGGGGTCATATTAATAATTGTAGTAGGAGTAGGATTTGGCTCAGGATTTGGGTTCCGAGCGGGAATTACTAATGGTTGCTGCATTTCTTGTCTCAACACATCAGATGCTGATGGTCGTTTTTTTCTAATCGGCATATTTAGCTCCAATCTTTCCAGATTTCATTGACTACACAGCGATAGTCGGCTGCTGCTGGTGCGGCGGCTTGACTTTTAAACTGACTGATGGGTAAACCCGACATCGCCGCTCGTTCGTGAATTTTCAGATTCCGAATTACGGTATAGTAAACGGGAATCTGACACTGCAAGAGGGTTTGTTGAGCTTCTTGTGCTTCTCTCAAACCGCGAGCATTGACTTTAGTCAGTAGGACGCGGTGGGCAATCTGGGACGGAATTACCACCTGTCTCACCGTGCGAATCAATGCGGCAAGATCCATCGGTGCGGGTGGGGTTGGCAACAATAAATAATCGGCAATCGGCATAATTGTGGCGAGGGCGACTGAATCTAGTGCTGGCGGCATATCGACTACGACAATATCGTAATCCGACCACTGTTGGCGGCTGACACCCGTCCAGTCGGTTAAGACGATCGTCTCAAAGCCCAAATCTCGACCTTCGGATTGTTTCACCCACCAGCTAGCCGAACCTTGCGGATCGGCATCGACTAACAAAACGCGATGATGTTCGGCAAAAATTGCGGCAATATTGACCGCTGTTGTCGTTTTCCCGACACCACCTTTACCGTTTAACACGATCGCGATCTTGGTCGATTCTAGTTTGGGAAATACTGGCGCGGTCATGAGTTCAACCATTGGGGAACAGGTGGCGTTTAAGCCTGTCGAAGTTGGCTCGTCCAGATACAGATTTGACCGCTACATCGATGCCAATCGTGGCAATTGTCTCTACTCCCGGTGGGGGTGTAGTTACCACGGGCGGCGGCTGGGCGATCGGTTCCGTTACGACAGGCGCATCCCAGGCCTCGGTAGCATCCCAAGCATCGGGCGGCTCGGCGCGCGGCGGTGCGGGTGGCGGTGTGGGATCTGGCGTTTCCACTACAGATACTTCACCCCGACTGCGATCGCCCAACAGTGAATGAGGGGGAATTACCGCCCCATCTTCAATCTGCGGATCGATGACCGTCGTACCCGCACCAATACAAGCATTGGGCGCGATCGATCCACTCCCAATAATTAGTACCCCTCGACCCAAACAAGCACCAGTCCCGATCTCGATATTTCCGCCCGATGCATGAACGATCGATCCAGCACCGATACATACTCCGGCACCGATTGTAATGCGACTGTTGGGTTCGGCTTGGAGCAAAACTCCAGGCGCGATTGCCGCACTCGGATCGATCGCCACGTTACCATCTAACTGGACGGGAACTACCTCTCTGGATATAGATCGATACTTGGTTAACATCAGGAGTGTTCGGGAAAACGGAAAACAGGAGAATCGACTAGACTGACCGAATCGATGGTGGATCGCTTAAATTTAAGCTGGACACATGGAAGTAGGACAATCTAGAACCCGAACTCGTCGCTACGATCGGCTAATAGTTGCAAAAATTAGCGATCTGCATCCGCTGGGATGATTTTATAGCTTTTGACTGTTTGCTGGTAACTTTTTGCCGCTTGCCGATCGTGTTAGCGTTGTTGGGGACGTTGAATGATTTCCTCATGCACGCGACGTTTGGCCTGACGATCGATCCCAATCAATCTGACGTATTCACCCTCGTGATCCATCAGACAAGTTTCTAGTTGCGCGACGGCTTCTTGGAGCCGAGTTGCCGATACTGGTTTACAAGTATGCCAAGAACTGCTGCGGAACCGCCGGATATCTGCGTGTTCGGTGCTAATTTGATAGCTACTTTCCAGTAAGCGGCGCACAGAGGCAACTACTTCAGCACTCAACGAGGTTTTCACATGACTATTGCTGCTACTCGAACCGCCAAAAGAGCTACTAAACGAGTTGCTTTGGCTGCCACCGCCAGTACTCAGGGTCGCTGGTTCGCCCGGTTTGTGAATGATGACTTCCATGATGCGGCGGCGCGCTTGCGAATCGATGCCGATCATCCGCACGTAATCGTTTTCGTGAGCGGCGACCAATTCGTTCAACATGGCGATCGCTTCACCTTCGCGAGTACCCTGATAAGAAGGGCCGCTCGTCCAAGAGGTCGCCCGATAGCGACGCACATCAGCAAACTCTGTCCCAATCCGATAACCTTGGCTTAACAGTTGGCGTACCGATTGCGCGACATCAGTGCCACCGCCAACCGCACTACCGTTGCTGGCTGCTGCGGCGATCGTTTTACCACCATTAATCTTGGTGTTACTTACTTTCGTTACCGCACCATCGGGACGCTGAATCATCAGTTCCAATACCCGCGTGCGCGAATGGGTATCGACACCCAACAATTGCACGTATTCGCCTTGATGCTCGGCTAAAATTGCAGAAATGCCGCCTAAGACAGTGCTTTCACTACCTTGAGCGACACTTGCACTCTGCCACGAACCAGTCCGAAAACGTCGCGCGTCAGCGTATTCTAAGCCGACGCGGTAGCCTTGGCTCAATAGCTGACGAATTTGCTGGCGAACGCTGTCACTAATATCACTCATATCTTCGCTTCTGTAGTTAAATCAATATTTTTTGGAAGTTTAAATCTGGTCTGGGATAGACCAGCTTCAGCCAACATTCTCAGCAGTTTGCGTCGCCACTGTGAAGGAATTCATTTTCTTGAAAAGGTGCTTTACTTGGGCAAAGCCCAAGAACGCACTTTTCGCTATAATAATTTCTTATCGTGAGACATCGCGTTTGCTATATGTCAAGTCATTGCCCACTGCCACCGTATCCACGATCGCTACGACTAGCGCATCGACGGGATAGCGATCTTTGCTGGATATTTGACGGGCAGCACTGCCCCGACTTACCAAAACTACTTCTGTTAAACCTGCGCCCACACAGTCGGCGGCGACTTCATATTCCGGCAGATCGTTACCTGCGGCATCGAGCATTTGCACCAGTACAAATTTTGTCCCGGTCAAACTTGGATCTTTTTGGGTACTGACTACAGTACCCAGCACTCTAGCTAGCTTCATCTAGTCTTTAAGAACGTCTACCGCCGATTGCCAATGGGCCTGGGCCATTTAAGCTATCGCGAAATTTCTCGACATCTTCGGTATAGTTCATAGGTAGAACGTACTCTAGGTTTTCGTGAGGACGCGCAATGATGTGCGTGGATAAGACCTGACCGCCATTAACGCGTTTGACAGATTCTACACCTGCGGATACGGAAGCCTGGACTTCCGAAACGTCGCCACGAACGATCACAGTCACGCGACCGCTACCGATTTTTTCGTAACCAACTAAGGTCACGCGCGCGGCTTTAACCATCGCATCAGCAGCTTCGACTACTGCGGGAAAGCCTAGTGTTTCAATCATCCCAACTGCAATTGACATTATCAATGACTCCTAAATTTTGTGACTTTAATGCGATCTTTAATAGCTAACTTCACTTAGACGCGGAATTTCTCAACATCTTCAGTGTAGTTCATTGGTAAGACGTACTCTAGGTTCTCGTGGGGACGAGCAATGATGTGTGTCGATAATACTTCACCACCATTGACGCGCTTAACGGATTCCACACCTGCGGATACGGAAGCTTGTACTTCAGAGACATCACCACGGACAATGACAGTTACCCGACCGCTGCCAATTTTTTCATAGCCGACTAGTGTAACTCGTGCGGCTTTAACCATGGCATCGGCAGCTTCCACAACAGCAGGAAAACCTTTGGTTTCAATCATTCCCACGGCAATAGACATATATTTTTCGTCCTTAGATTATTTTGTAGTTAGTGAGGCGATCGAACCGTTTCGATCCCATTAGTTTCTCGGAGCATAACTTGATTGTTTCCATAGATAAAAGTCTATGAAAAACTCAGTATTATGCATCTGCTAAAGTCAAGCATAGACTGAGACGTGACGCTTTGGCAACATAAGCAACAATTTTATTTTGTTAAGTAAGGTATCAGAAAGTTTTATGTGCCGCTGGCGATCCCCGCGCTCACTGATTTTGCTGAGATTGACAAAACTTAACTAATGTGCAATTGCAAAAGGTCGCAATTTATTTAATCGGACGGTGAATCAGCTTCTCGATCGTCCGTTTTTTGGCTTGTTGGTCTACACCAATGATGCGGACGTAAGACTTGGGACGATCGCTGACAATCGACTCTAGTGCCCGCACGATTTCGACCGCAGTTCGACCGCCAACTTTCCCGCCAGTTTCCCAAGCATTGCTCTTGTAGCGACGCTCGTCAGCAAATTCGGTAAAGATCGCACAACCTTGGGCGACCAGCCGCGAGATAGTTTCGACGACATCTAGGGCTAGAGTGCTGCTACTGGGAGGAGGGCTATTTACTGTTCGGTTAGCTGGAGCTGGCTGGCTGGATGCGATCGAAGCTATAGGCGCAGGCGCGATCGCACCACCGGGACGATGGACGATTTTTTCAGCAATGCGGCGTTTGGCATGAGGATCGACCCCGATGACCCGGACGTAATCGTGAGGATGGTTGCTGATGCAATTGGCGATCGCGCTGAGAATTGCCGTCTCAGTCTGGGATTCGATCCGATCGCAACTATTCCAAGAACTGGTCTGGAACCGCCGCTTATCGGCGCGTTCGACCGCGATCTGAGAACCTTGGCTCAAGAGTTGACGGACGAGGGTGGCGGTATCGTCAGTGACACCAGCAGGTGTAGTGGCACTGCTAGGCTGAGTGAAGCTAGGGCTAGTGTTTTGGACTGGAACTGAATTGGGGCGATCGACAGCACTTGGCACCGTCGCTTGGTCTCCAGGTCGCTGCACAATTTTTTCTAGTACCCGGCGTTTAATTCCGATCGCGAAGCGGAAATTCTCAGCGGTCTGGAAAATTGCCTGCACGAACATAGCGGCGAATACGTCCGGTTGATCGGCATCGATACCCATGCCAAACGCCGGGTACTAGAAAAAATCGTGCAGCGACCTGGAGACCAAGCGACGGTGCCAAGTGCTGTCGATCGCCCCAATTCAGTTC
>NZ_JANYJC010000191.1 GCF_025361915.1 Chamaesiphon sp. GL140_3_metabinner_50 | reverse complement strand
AAACTGAGAGGAGATGGGAGGGGGGAGCGAAAAGTGCGGTCTTGGGGTTTCCCCAAGTAGAGCACCTTTTCAAGACAGATGGGAGTTGGGAGTTGAGAGTTTGGAGATAAGAGATAAGTTTGTTGGCAAAGAATCGAAAATCGGCGTTGCTCAATTGATGTCTGAAATTTACAGTAGGGGCAATTCATGAATTGCCCCTACCGTAAATTTCAGGGACTGGCTGGAAATTAGATCGTACCCACATTCAGCAACGCTGAAAAATCATACATCCAATCAACAACGTCACAATTCGCTAATTGAATGCTCACTATTACCTCCCATCTCCGAACTCCCATCTCCGAACTCCCATCTCCGAACTCCCATCTCCCATCTCCCCCCTAACTCAACCTTGCCGTACATTCTAAAATCAACCGTTGATTTTCGATCGCGTGGGGTTGAATGTCAAGTGCGGCGCGAAATGCCCTAATGGCGGCGGAATAATTACCCAAAGCGGCGTGACACAATCCTAAACCGTGGAGCGCGCCAAAATGGACGGGATTGAGCTTAATTACCATCTCACAATCAGCGATCGCCCGATCGTAATCTTGAGTCATAAATTTCAGCACCGCTCGTCGATTCCACGCTTCGGCAAAATCTGGCAAGGCAACGACCAAATCGTTTAAGATCGAAGTAGCCGCTGCAACATCACCTTCAGCGATCGATTTCTCGCTTTCTTCAATCTGTTCGAGGGCAATCTTACCTTTTTGCCAGAACCAGATCCGCCAGAGTTGACTAGTCGCACGTTCGCGAATATTCAAATCGCTACTTTTAAGATCCGATAATAACTTGTCAACTAATTTTTGATTCATAGCGATTATTGGCAACTCGTTCGATCGACGCAAATATTGGCAAAGTCAGACATATTCGATCGGATTGACTGCCAATCTTAGTTAAGACAATATAATACCAATTATTACCGATCGATATTCTTTTAGTATAATAGAGATAAGGATCGCAATCCAACATTCTCTACCAAATAATTTCCAACCATAACTGAGCGTCTATATGGCTACTTATCCAGGTATTTCGAGCGAAGCTTTCAGACATCCACTCGATCTGCAAGCAGAGCAAGCTCTCCGCAGCGTGCCCGGTTTTAATCTCGTGGCGAGTAAATTTGTCGAGTTTATTTACGAACGACCCCAACTAGTATACCTGATGGGCAACAGCATTCAAGCAGGCCCCAGGCAATATGCCACCATCTACGGCATGTTTCGGGAGTGCGTGCGCGATCTAGATATCTATCCCGAACCGATCTTATTTGTCAGTCAAAATCCTCAGGTAAATAGTTATGCAATGGGGCAAGAAAACCCCTATATTGTCATCAATACTGGTTTGTTAGATCTGCTAGAAGAAGATGAAATCAAAACTGTTTTAGCTCATGAATTAGGACATATTAAATGCGGACATACGATCCTGATTCAAATGGCAATGTGGGTAATGAACGCAGCTTCGGTCATTGGGGAAATGACGTTTGGGTTGGGCAATATTGTTAGTAATGGCTTGATTGTTGCTCTTTATGAATGGCGGCGCAAGGCAGAATTATCATCCGATCGCGCGGCACTATTAGTAATGAATAACCCCCGCACGGTGATGACAACGATGATGAAAATTTCCGGCGGGAGTAGTAAGTTTATTAATGAATGCAGCCTCGATGAATTTATCAAGCAATCGGAAAAATATCGTAATTTAGATGAAGATGGACTGAATCAAATTTATAAAGCTTTGATGTATGTCGGCGTAAATGGAATGCTCTCTCATCCATTTCCCGTCGAACGCATTCACTATCTTCAGGAGTGGACGAATTCGAGCGAGTATCGAAATATTCGTAACGGTAATTATCAGCGCGTCAGTGTCGATACAGTCAACACCGAGCCATCGTCGAATGAATCGGAACGTCTGCGCCGCGAAATTGAAGAACTCCAACGCGAAATCGATCGACGTAAATCTTCCGATCGTTAAGTTAATTTAGAGTTAATTGAGGAGATTTCACACTCTAGATCGGAAACTATTGGTAAGTTTTTAGGAGTCATTTGCTGTTATTACAGTCTCGTTATTTTCTAGGGATAAACCAATGTATCTAGATAAGTTAGATAGCAACTTTTGATAAAGGCGATCGCTAACATATCCAATCGATCTCCTAAGTTCATTGGGCGGAACTACATGTATAAAACTCAATCTCACTAAAGATGCTTTTTTTAATCCAGTAGCGGCAAATTCACAATCGTCAGCTCAGATTATTTCGTCAAATTCTGGAATGTATTTATTTAGTTGAGTGCGGACTTAATCTGTTTATCGAGTCTATCGCCTATAGCCACAATTTATCCTCAACTGGAAGTGAGGCAATTTCACGCTCTAACTGGTAAACTTCTGGCGAACGTTTGGGAGTCATATTTTGCAAGGGCTTTGTTAGTGCTACAGCCGTTCGGGACGGAGCATCCAGCGATACAACAAATCTAACATACCCTCATCCGCAATAGGCTGGTGTTGGGCGACTCTCTAATATTAGTGTGCGATCGAGTGGTGTTTGCTCCAGATTCCGATCGAAGACATGATACAGATCTAACCACAGGTTAATTTTAGTGGCTGGCTGGGTACACTACATATACGCGATCGATACCAACCGCGATCTACCCACGACAAACAATGGCAATTCAGATCTGGCAAGAAGGGGATAAAATCAAAAACGATCGCTTCCATATCCTCAAACAGTTGGGAAAAGGCGGTTTTGGAATTACCTATCTGGCTGAAGACACCGTTAAAAAACAGCAAATCGTCATCAAAACCCTCAACGCCAATCAGCAGGGCGAGGCAGATTTTGCACAGAAGCAAGAAAATTTCGTCAAAGAGGGCTTCACGCTCACAAAATTCAATCATCCCCACATCGTCAAAGTCCACGAGCCGATTCAAATTGGGGATTTGTGGGGCTTGGTGATGGAATATATCCCTGGGCAAGATTTGGCTGACTATATCATTGCCAATGGGCGGCTCAACGAAGCAGAAGCACTGCGCTATATCGATCGAATCGCCCAAGCTCTAGATTGTGTCCATCAGCAAAAATTTTTTCACCGCGATGTCAAACCGCATAATATTATGCTGCGCTAGGATCGGGGCGAAGCGGTTTTGATTGACTTTGGCATCGCGAAGGAATTTGTCGATCTAGAAACCATTATGATAATCGCGAACGATTTTACTGTTCTGAGAGTGATAAAAGAGGGATATGCTGACAAACCAGTATCCCCGCAAGTTTGGCAAGGGCGAAGGCTGGGAGGTGTTATTAGAACGCGATGTCATTCCGATTCGCGATCGCAATCCCGATCTACCAGCACCTTTAGCCATAGTAATCGATCGAGCATTACACGAAGACTCCAAGACATCAACTACCCTTCACTATCAACGGGTACAAGATTTCAAAGCCGATCTTTCGATAAATTAATCGAACAAAAGCCTACTCAATAAAATATGGTTTTTAAAAATCAAACAGGCTCAAACCGTTGCCAGCTAAAGGCGGCTAGTAAATTATCGGCTCGTTGATGCCAGACGAGATCGGCAATTAAGCGAGCCGTAATTGGTGTTAGTAAAATCCCGTTGCGATAATGTCCGGTGGCTAAAGTTAAATTGGCATCTGCGCTGGTACCGAGAATGGGCATTTCATCTGGTGTGGCTGGGCGAAATCCCCACCAGGTTTCATGGAGGGCGCAAGCTTGGAGCGGTGGAAATAACCGGATCGCATTTATTATTAATTGTTTGACACCCTTGAGGGTATTGCAAGCTTCAAAGCCGACATCTTCGGTTGTCGCACCGATGATAATTTTGCCATCGCGACGCGGAACGATGTAAATTTCTTCGCCGAATAGTACTTGTTGGAGGGGTAAATCGGCGGTTGGCGCAGGCGGAACCGATACCGATAGCATTTGCCCTTTTCTGGGGACGGTGGGAATAGATTGGAGTTGTTGCGACCAAGCACCCGTGGCGAGGATATAATGCTGTGCGGACATTTCGCCGCAATTGGTGGTGAGATGGGTTACTCGTCCATTTTGACGATGGATGGTAGTTACTTCGACCCCATCCTGAAATTGGATCCCCAGAGTTTGACTGGCGATCGTCAGCGATCGCATTAAAGCACGGTTATCTACTTGCCCATCGGCGGGATACCAATAACCGCCGACTACCGATTCACTCAGCCCAGATTGATGTTGCTGGATCGATCGAGCATCCAACCAGTCTTCACCGGGCGCGCTGGCATTATAATAGGGTGCTAAAATTCCGCATTGCCAATATCCTGCATCTACCCCAGATATCGCTTCAATTTTACGAATCCATTCGGGATATAACGATCGACTCTTCAAGCATAAATCGAGCATCGCTCCAGCGGGAATCCGTTCTGCCTGCGGTGCCAACATGCCCGCTGCGGCTCTACCTGCGGCAGCGTTGACCTCCTTACACAAAATTGTCACTTCCGCGCCGAGCAGACGCAATTCGATCGCGGTAGCCAAACCAATGACTCCACCACCGATAATTATAATTTCACTACCAGATTGCATCGATCGATTCTCCACGGCAGATGCTCTTACCGATCTGCATCTGTGCGATCGAGTCTAACTTAGATTTCGATCGCATTGGCAAGAGTCGGCTTAGAATATTCACGATCGATTTTAGGCAGCATTTACCAGGAAACTGGGCGCATCGACATCAGCCTCTGGCGCAGGTGGCATTAATACCGAGGCTAAGTGTTGAGATAAACCAATAATCCGCTGACAACTTTCGGCGTGCCATATTCTAAAATTACCATCGATATTTCCGGCAACCAGCGGCCCCATTACATAACAGTTTTTGCTAGCTTCAAAGTTTTTATTGATGACAAATCCGCGCTGAGATTGATTGGAAATACAGATTTCTCGCCGGATTAGATTTTGAATTAACAGTGATGACGATTTGGTGACATCTTGGAAACCAGCACAGTTGATAATTACACCAATTGGTGAGTTAATTGTTTTCTGTTGACGATCGTCACCATCGATGTATTCACAGGTTAAGTTGCCCGGTTCGCTTACAGTAGAGTTGACAAACTTACCCTTGATAAATGCTAGCTTGTCGCGATCGATCGAATTGCCAACTACATCTAAATATTCACCACCAGCACGCCGTTGTAATTTACCAATCTCGACAGCATATGTAAAGACAAACTGCGCTTGTTCTTCAGCACTAAGCCGATTTAATCCCTGCATTGTCGCCTTAGATATATCGCCATGAATATCCGAGATATTAATATTTGCCGCAGTAGCATCAGCGACATCAGCTCGTACTGCTTCAAATATTTGTTTTGCTGTAAAAGTTTCTGACTCCACTAATTTAACTAAATGTTGGGGCGTATAGTAGAGGGCTGGAACTTCGCGACTGATGCGATGGGGAAAGGCGGCATTTGGCGAGAGAATGATAAATTTTTCGATTAAATCGGTAGCAATTTTAGAATTATTGATACTGTAGAGTGTATCTAGCGTACCAGCATTCGAGCCGACAATTAATACTTGTCTGTCGGTTTGCCGCTCTAAAGATTTACAAATTCGATCGAGATTAGCATCTAAGGATGGCTCGTACATATTATCGATGTAGCAAACATCTGTTTCCCGATCGTTAACAGGCTTGGCAAAAGCGACATTTGGCGGACTCCCGATCGCTAAGACTAGTTTTTCGGTTGTAAAATAAGTATCGCCTTCAGTTGTTGTAAAGTCTACTCGATACAGATCTCGATCGCGTTGCACATCCCAAACATCGGCATTAATCAGATCTATTTCGATCGATCCTTTGCTAACTGCCAGTTCGATCAGCTCCACAACTCGTTGCTGAAGATACAATCCAAATACGTGTCGGGGAATAAATAAGTTATCCCAACTATTTCGATCCATATCTACGGTATTTGCTTGTAACCATTTGTGCGAAAGTTCGCCGCGACTGTATACTTGCGGATCGAATAACCACTCGCGATTGGCATTCAGCCAATCGACAAAATGTTCGCGTTCTGCTCGTTGAGGAATAAATTCGATCAGTGGTGAAATTAATAATGCTGTTTTGCCCGATCGGCTTCCGTAAGGAATTCCCGTCCAAAATTCACAGGATTTTTCAGTGACGACGATTTTTTTTGGTTGCAACTGGTTTTTGCTTTCCGCGAATTGTTGCTCTAGTAATAACAGATAGTGAATTAGTGTATATGCCGATGAAATTCCAGCTCCAATAATTGCCAAATCATAGCATTTTCCCGATTGGAACCGAGTGGCTTGGGAGTCAGGTTGCAAGGTTGAACTAGAAGTTTGCACGATCGGCATTTATATAATTTATCTTGAAATTTAAAGTTATTTTTGAATCTTTACTCGATCTAGATTCTAGCAATTAGCTTGCTATTTTTGAAAGACTCGACCTATCTGTGACGATCGTGTCAATTTTTTTAGTTGATGGGGCTACTGTGGCGGAAAGTCAAATCTCAACAGTCATAATCGTACCCTTTTAGATGATGAATTGATATCCGCTAAATCATCGATCTTCGTAGCAGTATGTTTTGTGCTACAATTGAATTTAGTTGTGTTGCCTTTGAATTCGGTTCCACCGCCACTTTCTCTTGTCTGTATCGCGGTTTGAGGCGAAATACTTGCTAAATCGAATCAGACGACTAATTGGCGATCGAACCTTTAATTGCTAAAGCTTTCAGGCGATCGAACCAATCTTAGCCGATCTTGAAATAATTGTCACTAAATTGGCAATCTCGAACTACAGATCGCGATCTTCATTCGGCATGGCTACGTATTTTGACGATCGATCTCGCCGCAATTGTCAAATAAATTACAGATTCAATGGCGGTTCTCGAAATTTAATTACCCTAGCAGGATTGCCCACAACAGTGGCGTAATCCGGCACATCTCTAATCACTACGGCACCTGCGCCCACAGTACACCAGCGACCGATATTGATGCTAGGGATAACCACCGCGCCAGCCCCGATATGCGTGCCCTCACCGACTTTGACATGACCGCACAAAGTTGCATGTGGCGAGACGTGTGCGTAATCGCCGATTACATTATCGTGATCGATATTAGCAGCGGTATTAACCAAAACGTGCGCCCCGACTTCCGCGCCAGCTTGGACGATCGCACCTTGCAATACCACTGTACCAACGCCAATTTTCGCTTTAGCCGAAATAATTGCCGTACCGTGGATTGCCGTTCCATAATTGGCATCGATTAAGCCAGCTAGTTCCGCTCTCCGGGAATTATTACCAACGCTGATAATTAACGGCGCATCTAATTTAGGGAAACCTTCACCCAATAAACGGATGCCATCGCGGATCTCCATGCCTTTGAATCTAGCATCAGGCGGGTTGTCATCAAACATGCCAATAACTTCGATGTCTAGGCTGTTAAGAATGTCCGTGATGACTTTTGAGTGTCCGCCAGCTCCATACAAATACATGTATTTAGTAGCCACCATATGCATATTATGAGAAGTAAGAAGTAAGGAGTAAGAAATGCAATTATGCCTAAAACCTAAAACCTAAAACCTAAAACCTAAAACCTAGAGATCCAATAAAGTATCTACCCATGCTGGTGGTCTAGGGATGGGATTGCCGAGCCGCTCGAACATTAATAGCGCGACTAAATGAACGACAAACAAGTAGAGAAAATTACTGACTAAAATTAAGAAGATCGTCACGATTTGAATGACTAATAAACTCGGTTCAGCGAGAATGCCCAACTGCACGAACACCCACTCGCACAAATCGCGAATCCTTGCCATTGTATACAACCACAAATCTTCGCCCAACAACAGCGAAGTCAGCCAAAACCGAAAGAATACCCCCAGGCATTCTAGTAATGCCCCCAAAGAAATCGATGTCAGCCAGTTTGCACGTCGCCGCCAACACGCCCCCAATTGTACGCCGATTAGCCCGTAAGGAATGACAAACGATATACTGCGTGCTGGCCCCATTAATACCGATAATAATAAACCAGAAACTAATGCCGTCATCCAGCCAGCCCGATTGCCCCAGCGTAAATAGATTAACGCGATCGGGATCGGGAAAAAGATTTTAAATACGGGTATGCTGGGCAAATAATAACTTAACAACCACAGTAAACTAGTCGCACTAGCCAAAAAAGCAGTTTCCACCAATACAATGGGTGGTTTGCTAGGATATGCGCCATCTACTCTGGATTTTTGCGAGTCTGGTGGAGATGCCAAAGGATTACTTCGATCGCCTGCACGATCGGCTAAATGGGTTATGATGATGTATGAGTCTTCTGAGCTGGTCAGTTCTAATTGTAGATCGACTCACTACTAATCTAAATAGTTGGGATCTCGATTAATAAAATCGTGAGTCGAGTAGCTCGATATGGCGATTACCTAACGGTATGCTGCGCCAACGATCGGGACTCAGCGCAACTTGTGAATAATTTAGACATGACCGCAAATATCGCAAATATCGCTCAGTCGCCCGTTCTCGATCTCCATCAGGTTGAGATTCGAGCTGTGCGAGAGGAAGAAATACATTGCGTCGCAGATATTATTACTCGTAGTTTTCATTTCGATCGCGGCTGGATGGGGTGGTTTACGCCTTTATTTAAGCTCGGAATTGCTGAAGATCTACGCCATCGCCTCCGCAGCAACATCTCTGGATCTAGTCATGGCAAAACTCAGCAGCAAGTTTGCTCGATCGCCATGTATACCGATCTTGGAAAATCTCAGGTCATCGGCACGATCGAAGTTGGCACGCGGATTACCAATTACCGTCAGCCAACGCCCCATCGCTACGTATACATCTCTAATTTAGCTGTCAGTCGCGATTTTCGGCGGCAAGGAGTAGCACGAGATTTATTGCTCGACTGCGAACGACTCACTCAGGCTTGGGGCTACACCGAGCTTTATCTGCACGTCATGGGCAACAACGATCGCGGTCGTAAATTGTATGAGAAGCTAGGATACCAGATTGTCGCTATGGAAACAGTATGGTCGATCGTGCCGTGGCATCGCCCCGAACGATTATTTTTATGCAAGCAACTAGGCTAATTTGTTCCCTGCTTTGCCTCTGCTGGACGTGAGAATCGCGGGTGTAACATCAGGTTAAAATATCGACATCTTACGATGGTGACGATTTCGATTACATCAGCTAACTTACTGAATTATTCGGCGATCGCGAACAGTAATGTAAATACTGGCTCGATAACGCTGCAAATCTACGATTGAGCCGATCGCGAACGATCCGCACAATTCAACCACATCGTATAATCATCTCACTGTTTGACTAAAATTACTAAAGATTGGTTAATTAATCTTAAATTAATAGTAAATTTAGAGAACACACTCACAGTGTCAGATTTAGCGGAGAGTAGAGATGTTGAATATTCAGAGCCTACAGAAATTATTACCGATCCTCGTTGTAGCTGGCTGCCTGGTTGCAGTTGCCCCCACAGCCACTAAAGCCGATAGCTTACCAGGATTTACATTGTTCAGTGGTGTCGATCCGTCAAATCAGCTTAGTTATCGTCTAGATTCTGGCAACCGTAATACGACAGATCGTTATCGGCTCACAATTCCTGGCTCAAAAATCAACCGTTTGGGTGCAGCGCAAATTCAAATTACTTACCCCAATTATTACAAAGGTAAATTTGACGACAAAGCGGTAGAAGTCTTCGTTGGCGATAAAGCGATTCCCGTTCAATCGGTAGAATGGAATCGAGAAAGTCAAACCCTCGAAATCAATCTCGCCAAAAGGATCAAAACCAAGGGAGATATTAATGTTGTACTTAACAACGTCCAAAATCCTGACGGTGGCGGCATGTATTACTTTACTTGTCAGGTAAAAAGTAGTGCGGAATTTCCAGTCGCGCGCTATGTCGGTACTTGGATCTTGTCTATAGATTAGATCTCTAGAGTTAATCGGACGATAGACTATCGACATCACCGATCGCAATCGTCTATATTCTTGGGTGGGAAGGAAGCAATTGCACAAGTGCGATTGCTAGCGGCACAGACAACCAATGTCTGTGTCTTTTTTGTGTGTGAGTAGCGCGAGATAGCTAGCACGCACCCAGGCAATTGGCAAATGTTTCTAAGAACCTCGTCTCGAAATGAGGGATCTAGAGCCAAAGGTGGGAATGATAGGCATATCGGTCACAGAGTTAT
The DNA here is from genome assembly GCF_025361915.1 of Chamaesiphon sp. GL140_3_metabinner_50. Taxonomy (GTDB): domain Bacteria; phylum Cyanobacteriota; class Cyanobacteriia; order Cyanobacteriales; family Chamaesiphonaceae; genus Chamaesiphon. The sequence goes on along the minus strand of NZ_JANYJC010000191.1, from coordinate 4,843 downwards.
CTCGATCGACTAAAAATTTTACCGACAACAGTAGAATCTCAACTTTTCACATCTCAAATTTTGTCGAGCAACCCCATAAGAGTCTATGCCGAGTAAATCCTTGTATAAATCAGTAGAATATGATGAATCAGCCTCAGAGCTGGATCTGGGCGGCATAGACATGGACGAAGAGAGTTTGAGATCGTCTGTGCCAGAATTATTTGACGAGGAAGAAGAAGATCTCGATAGCACGATGGTTCCGGCTGCGGCTAAGAATATTTATTACAGCAAAGATTTAGTTCGGATATATCTGCAAGAAATTGGCAAAGTTCGGCTGCTAATGCGGGATGAAGAAATCTCTGAAGCTAAAGTCGTACAACGTTACGTGCAATTATTAGAGTTGCGAAATGCTGCCGCCGAACAAGTTAGGTTAGGTAAGAGTGATGATGTAACTATTTTACATTACGTCGAATCGATCGACATTCACGATCGGTTGACAGCCCAATTGGGGCATCGTCCCTCTCTCGAACGGTGGGCGAGTACCGCCGGAATTTCGCTGGCAGAACTCAAGCCCAGATTAGCCGCTGGCAAGCAAAGATGGGCAGAACTCGCAAATATCTCCGTTGCCGAAATCGATGCCCTCCAGTCGGCTGGTACCCGCGCTAAAGAGCACATGATCGAAGCCAATCTCCGGCTGGTGGTTTCCGTTGCCAAAAAATACCAAAATCGTGGCTTGGAACTGCTAGATTTAATTCAAGAAGGCACGATGGGTTTAGAACGTGCTGTCGATAAATTCGATCCGACAAAAGGCTATCGATTTAGTACCTATGCTTACTGGTGGATTCGTCAAGGAATCACCCGCGCCATCGCTACCCAAAGTCGGAATATCCGCCTGCCCGTCCATATTACCGAAAAACTCAATAAAATCAAAAAAGTTCAACGCGAATTGAGCCTCACGATGGGGAGACCCCCACGGCTCGAAGATGTCGCGAAGGCGTTGGATATGACGTTGGTACAATTGCAAGAAGTGTTAATGCGCGTCCCGCGATCGGTATCATTAGATGTCAAGGTCGGTAAAGATCGGGATACTGAATTGGGAGATCTGCTCGAAGCCGATGAAGTAACGCCCGAACAAATGATGATGCGCGAATCGCTCCAAGGCGAACTCGTGCAACTACTAGCAGATTTAACCGATCGAGAGCGAGAAGTAATTTGTCTCCGGTTTGGATTAGGATACAATCAGGCTCATTCTTTGGCTGATATCGGACGAGTATTAGAATTATCCCGCGAACGAGTCCGCCAAATTGAATCTAAAGCTCTCCAAAAACTCCGCCAACCCAAACGCCGCAACCGCGTGCGAGACTATTTAGAATCGATGAATTAAAAATCCGGTAGGGGCAATAACTAAATTGTTTCTACCATATTTTTGCCATTTGGAGTTGAAAGCCTGGTAATTCTGGTTCACAACTGACAGCATCTGGATCTTTTAATACGGCGACAGAACCATTAGCACGATAACAATAAACCGTCCGATTTTTGCGGTCGATTAATAATCCTAAACTCGCGCCATTTTCGATATATTCCTGCATTTTTGTCTGCAAACTTTTGAGGCTATCGCTAGCAGAACGGAGTTCAATCACAAAATCTGGACATATCGGCGCAAACGAGGCTTTTTGAGCATCTGTTAATGCATTCCATCGATCTAGTTTAATCCACGCTGCATCAGGAGCGCGCATCGCTCCATTAGGTAATGTAAACCCTGCGCTCGAATCAAAGCCCTCCCCCTTACCATTCTGCTCTGCCCAAATTCCTAATTGCACCGCAACTTTAAAGTTACGATTCCCGGTATCTGAAAAAGCTGGAGGCATAAAGATTACTTCGCCATTGGCATTACGTTCGATGCGGAGGGTAGGATTGTGATGGCATAATTCATAAAATTGCTCGTCACTCACCTGGGGTAATGTTAGTAATGACGAGATATCTACTGTCATCGATACCGATTCGGCTTGAATTTGTAAATTAGTCATATCGCTCTAATCTCACTGCTGCCACAATCCTATTGTATGCGAGGACAGAGATATTCGATCGCGTCTTATTTTTGTATTATTTGTGAGATAACACATTAATTTCTTCAAATAGATATTCGATGCGAGTGTCAAATATTTCCGGGTCGCGGCACTTAGATAAGCTTGTTGGCCAAATGTCTTTTAATAAACAGAATAACTGTTTGCCAACTCTTTCATCTTCCCCAAACCCCGACCAATTGCAACTAGTCATCACAACAAGAAATATTTTTGCATTAGGAAAAACTTCTTTTATTTTTTCTTCTCGGCTCTCAAAATGAGATTTCCAGTCATGACGATGCCAACCAAGTTGTGTTTTGCATTCAATAACTGCAAGTAGATCCAAACCACGCCAAATTGTTATGTCGGGACGGAGCGCATTTCGCTTAGGCTGAATTGTCTGTTCTGATTTGATTTCTAATTCTAGACCATTTAGATCGTTAAATAATATTAGAAAGAAAAGAATTGTTTCTACGAAAAAATCCGATCCTGCTTGAGCAAACTTCTTGTCGAGAATTTTTTTGATTCCTAATTGTGTAGCGTAGAAAGCGCGGAGTCGATTAGCAACTGCTTGAGAATAATCAAATTTATAACCGGGAGAGTATTGTTGCTTCATTCTCTCATATGAGTCTTGTAACGCTGGAACTAAATTATCCAGCGCATCAGCATATTCATCTTGAAATTCAACAGACATATGAACAAATTAGGAAACTTAATTGAAGTATTCCCTGTCTTAGAACAAATCTAACTAAATTAAATCCATCACTTGCGGCTGATAGCCTGGAAATACCTCCTGTAACTTACTGGCATCTACAGCTAACCGTCGAGTTAATACCGTCCCTAACACATCGCGAAAATCTGTCGTCACGGCTAAATCTCGCCCTCGATCTCGTTGGGATGGCTCTAAACCCGCCCACTTTCCATAAACAGTCCCACCGCGAATGCCACCGCCGAGCAACCACATCACGTTACCATGTCCGTGGTCGGTGCCACCATTGCCATTTTCCTTAATCGTCCGCCCGAATTCGGACATTACCACGATGGTGGTATTTTGATAAGCCGCGCCTAATCCGGTTTGCAGGGCGATTAACCCCTTACCTAATTGCTCCAGATTGCGGGCTAGTTGCCCCTGGCTTGCGCCTTGGTTGATGTGAGTATCCCAACCACCCACAGCCAGAAAAGACATCTGGATGCGCGGATCTCGTGCCATCAGGCGGGCTAATCTTTGGGCATCGCCAGGAAAGCCGTTAGGCAAAGTCGCGCCGTTATTTGCCATCTTCATCTCGGCTTCGAGATCTTTGAGTAGTTCGGTGCGTGCGAGTCTTCCCTCGCGATAAGTGCGTCCGATCGCGTCATTATTGCCATACAATCGATCGAAAGCACTGGCGACTTGGGGTTTGTCGATTTGCTGGCGATTGCCTGCATTGCGCCCCGATGCGAGATTGGCGACGGCTCTGTTGCCAAGTAAAATGCGCGGCGTAGTCGCACCGACGCTGACTGCTTGAATCGGGTTTTTATCTGAAATGATGCCTAATAGTCGATTCATCCAACCATCGCGGGTGGATTTAATGCCGGGGGTACCACTTTCAAGATAATCTTGAGCGTCAAAATGCGATCTTGTTTCATCATTAGATCCGCACGCATGAACGAATGCGAGGCTTTTTTGTTGCCATAAGGGAATCAGCGGCGATAGGGCTGGATGTAAGCCAAATTTACCGTCGAGATCTAGCACGCCGTTAGGTTGTCCGGGTTGGGGGATGGCAATTTTCGGACGATCGGTATAATATGTAGGCTCGAGATAAGGTATGACTACACTCAATCCATCGATCGCACCTCGTAAGAACACAACAATTAAGCGGTGCGGATTGGGATTTACAGCAGCAATACTCCGCGCCGCCCAGCCATGAGTGCCGATACTAATTAGGGATGATGCCGAGAATAAGCTCGATTGAATTAGAAATTGACGACGATTCATAAAATGGGGTGGACAAAAATAATAATTAATAATTAATTTCAGTCGGTTTCTGCTGGTTTCAGCGGTTGAAACCGCTGCTGGTGTTGCGAAGTCCGCCTCTCTTGAAAAGGTGCTTTACTTGGGGAGACCCCAAGAACGCACTTTTCGCTACGTGGACTGAATTTTTTAGTCCGCGTAGGCGGACTTTGCACCATTAGCCACGATTTCAATCGAGGGCGTTTTCAGCGGTAGCATAAATTAACTTACTTGCTCATGAATTCTGGACTACCCAAGATTAATGCCGAACGAATTTCAGGGCTGCTCGACGAGAGTGCTTGCTGAGTGCGAATCGAAAAGTTATTGCCTAAAGTAGTAGCTAAAGCAACCGGATCGATCTTCACCATTTGGTTAGTTGGTAAAGTATTAGCAGCCGTAGTTATCGATGCAGAAATTGGTAATTTACCATTAGCTAAATTAGTCGCATAATTAATTCGGCGCGTCATGCTATCAGCGTTCAGCCAAGCTTCTTGCGTATTTTTATAACCATTAGGTGTCGGACAGCCATAAATCGACATCCCTAATTGTCTGAGAAAATCATTTAAGGGCTTAACATTATTAACATCCATCCCAGTCGATCGAATCGATGAGATTGCATATTGATATGGTGTTTTAAACTTCTTATCGTAATATTTAATATTCCAAAATTCTGGACTATCAAACAAGGTAACCAGTACTAATTTAATATCACCATCGGTGGCAATAAAGCGTTTAGAGAGCTTATCGATTAGACTTTTGGGTGGATTATCGGCAACAAAATATTGGGCGAGTTTAAAGCTAATTTGACGGG
>NZ_JANYJC010000188.1 GCF_025361915.1 Chamaesiphon sp. GL140_3_metabinner_50 | reverse complement strand
ACTCAATCTTAAACTGACCGACATTTTTCTGTAACTCAGTTGCGAGTTTGAGCAGATCTTGGAAGGATGCTTGGACGTTGTCGGCGCGGAGGGAGGTTTTGACAGAGATATCGGCAACGCGATCGATACTTTTGGTCACCTGTGCCGAATTTTCGGATTGAAGGAGGGCGGCTTGGGCGATCGATTCGACTAATTCGCCGATTTTGAGGCTGATGGCGGTAATGCGATTGAGACTCGCCCGCGTTTCATCGACTAATCTCGTCCCGATCGCGACTTGCTCGGTACCCGCTTCCATTGCCATGACTACCTCACTTGTTTGTGATTGAATGCTGGCGACAAGATTCTCGATTTCACCCGTTGCGGCGGCAGATTGACGGGCGAGAGATCGCACTTCTTCGGCAACTACCGCAAAGCCGCGTCCTTCTTCTCCTGCCCGTGCTGCTTCGATACTGGCGTTGAGCGCGAGTAGGTTGGTTTGAGCGGCAAAGTTCCCGATTAGGCTGACCACTTTCGAGATTTTTTGCGAAGATTCGCCTAGACGCTTGACTTTTTTAGCTGTTTCTGCTACTGTCGTGCGGATCGTCAGAATCCCTTCAACGGCAGAGTTCATGGCGGCATCGCCATCACGGACGAGTTGTGCCGATTCCATCACCGCCGACTCGGCAGTCAGGGCATTATTAACGACTAGTTCGATCGAGCCTGCCATCTCCTGAAGTCGGCGCAGAGCCAAGCTAATATCTTCAGATTGTTGTAAGGCTTCGATCGAGAGTTCGGCAACGGAAATCTCATTGATTGTCGTAGTCGAAACTACTTCCTGCGAGACATTCCGGACGTTATTTACCAAACCCCGCAGGCTCTCGACGGTAGAATTGTAAGAATCGGTATCGTCCCGATTTCATCGTCCGTAACGTGAGCGCGAATTGTCAGATCGCCTTGACTGACGCGATCGACTTGCAGCAATAGATCCCAAGCATTTTTCTGGAGTATTTGACGAGCGGCTTCCTGACTGGCGGCATATGCTGACTGCTGGAGGTTCGCAATTTCTAGTTGTTTTACCAGTTGCCCTTGGCTGAGTGCGGCACCAACTTGAGCGGCAATTTGAGTGACTAAATTGATTTCCGAGGGCTGCCACTCGCGCGGACGTTCGCACATCGTACCGCTAAATAGTCCAAAAAAGCGATTATTGACAATAATCGGCGTAGTTAAAATCGATTTAATTTGAGTTTGCTGGAGATGTGCGATTAAGTCGGCACTGAAGTCGGCATGTTGAAGATTGCTAACATTAATAAACGAACCTTCCCGATAACCCTTGCCGAGAACTTCAAACATATGTTCGGCAGGAATAATGACATTTAAGATGGAAAACTCTGGCTGGCGAACCGATTCGGCGATAATTTTGCCCTCACCCTCGCCATTATTATCGACTATTAAAATACTCGCGCGATCGAGTCCCAGTGCCGAACGGATTTCGGGGAGCGCAATATTGAGAATTTCTGCTTCGTCGTTAGATTGACGGAGTTTGAGGGTAATTTCGGAGATGAGTTGTGACTGTTTGGCGGCGGTTTCGCGTTGTTCGATCAGCGATGCTTGATTGAGAGCTAACGCCAGTTGAGTTGCCAACTGATTTAATAAGTTAATTTCTTCTGGTTGCCAAGCACGCGGCTGTTGGCATTCATGCCCGATTAATAACCCAAATAATTGAGAGTCGATCGTAATCGGGACGACTAAATTTGCCCGCACTTGGATATCTTCGAGCATTTTAATATGGCATTCAGTCAAACCAGATTGATAAATGTCGGCAAATGCGGTAATTTTACCTTGCTCGTAGCCAGCATCTTTGAGACAACAATCATCAATTTGAGTGCCGACGAGTGAAAGTTGCTGCTCTACTACCGATTCAGCCGTAATCGTACCGTTAAAATTTGGATCTAGCTCAAAAATTACCGCTCGATCGAGATCTAAAGCATAGCGGACTAGTTCGACAGCCGTATTCAAAATATCTTGCCGTTTGAGCGATTGTCGCAGTTGGAGCGTAAAGTTAGAAATAATCTGCGATTTGCGGGCATCATTTTCGCGTTGAGCAAACAACTGCGACTGATTGAGCATAATACTAATCTGAGTCGCGATTTGCACCAATAACTCAGTCGTTTCTGGCTCCCAATTGCGAGGCGCGTCGCACATGTGCCCGACAATCAGCCCGTACAGCTTATTATTTACCAGCACGGGTACGACTAAATTTGCCCGCACGCGCAACCCTTCGAGCATCTGGACGTGACATTGGCTCAATCCTGCCTGATGGATATCGGCGATTGCCGTGACTCGTCCTTGCTCGTAGCCTGCGCCTTGGGTTTTTTGTAAACAAGTATCGTCGATCGTCATGCCCAAAATCGAAGGCTTGCCGACAGCCAGTGCCTCAGCCGCAATTGTGGTCTCCCAACTGTCATTAAGTGTCAAAAATACGGCTCGATCGAGATCGAAAGCCTGCCGAATCCGATCTAGTCCCGTGGTAATAATCGTATCGCGATCGAGTGACTGTCTCAGTTGCAACGTAATTTCCGAGAGCAGATTCTTCCGATACATTTGAATCGTGCGTTGCTCGATCGATTTTTGCCGTGCCAGTACCAAGCCAATTCGCTCGGCAATCGTGGTGAATTTGTCAATCTCTGTTTGCGTCCATTGACGGTCGTCATTACAAGCATGTCCGATTATCGAACCAAATAGTTGCCCTTCGATCGAGATCGGTGCCACTAGCCGAGCGCAAATTTGCAGATCTTCTAAGACCCCAATTTCTACCGCTCTGAGTCCGCCAGCATCATCGAGATCGTGAATATTCGCCATATCCTCAGGGATAAAATGGTCGCGGTGGAGTTCGTATTCTAAATATCGTTCGAGCTGGGCTACTGCTGGTAATACCCAACCAGCGTCGGTGGCTGCGGCAATAATTTCGGCTTGCTGCCGATCGTTGCGACCGACAACGATCGCTCGATCGAGATTAAATTCTTGGCGAATGCTCTCTAGGGCGAGATTGAGTAATTCGACAGACTCGATCGGATCGTTAGTTTGTAGTGCCTGAGACAACATATTCGTCCGGCGCAATTCTACCGCTTGAGTATTCCAAGTCATCATCTGTTCGATCGCCAAACCGAGTCGTTGCCCAGCTTGAATCGCAAAATTTAGTTCCCAATCGTGCCAGCGTCTAATCCGATCGCACTGCTGGATCGATAGTAGCCCAATTAATTGTTTCCCTACCAAAATCGGCACGATCGCCACCGATTTGAGCTGGGTTTTGGCCACAAATTTACGCCGCGCGGGACTTAATTCTACCTGCTGGAGATCTTCGATCGCGATGGCTTGTCCTTGTTGATATCGGGCTAATTCAGTTGACGACTCCACAAAATACATCCGCGCCAGTGGGGTCGCCAATGTTGGCACGCAACCAGATGCAACGGCTTCGGCAATAACCAGTGTGCTACCATCAGCATTACACTGCAAGATCGACACGCGATCGGCTTGCAAAATTTTGAGAATGCCACTAGCACCAAGTTGATAGACCTGAAACCGATCTAATGATTCTTGAGCGGTAAGGGCGATTTTGCCGAATAACTTATTCGCATGTGCGGCTAACTGCTGTTGCTGGAGCGTGCGATCGAAGTTGCCGACTAACCGATCGAATTGAGTGGCGAGTTGTTGAAATTCGGCAGTGTCGCCCGGTTCGAGTGATACTGCCAGATTGCCGTTAGCAGCTTCGCCCAGCTTGGTGGTGACTCGCTCGATCGACTTACTCAGTCGGCGCACGGCTAATGATGCCACCCCTAAATTGGTCAAACCAAGCGATAGCAGCACGATCGCCTCCATCTGCCACCGAGTCCGATCTGTTTCTACTCGTGCGCTCTGAGCTGCTGGAGTATCAGTTTGGGCAATTTTACTCATCACTAGCCACCCACTCAGCCCGATCGGCAGCAGGATAAATGGTAGAATCATCAACAAAATTTGCCGTTGTAACGATGGCTGGCGAGGCTGGACTGGCACTGGGGCTTGATTCAGAGCGCGGGGTTCCAGTTCAGGAGAAATCCACAGATCTCCTGACGGAGAGGCTACGCCAACGGCATCTGTCTCCGCAGGTGCTGGCGGTGGGGTGGTCGCAATCGGGTCGCTAGCTGCTACTTTATCTCGTTCGATCGTATTCATTAGTTTATGTTTAGCTAAAAAAGTAATTTAAATGCGATCGGGGCTAACACGAACATCGGCCCGATCTAAGATTGCTGCGGCATCCAACACCAGAAAATTCTCGCCTGTAGGTGATTCCCAGACTCCCCGCATCCATTTTGCTAATTCTGGTTCGAGATTAGCTGGTAGATTAGAGCTAATCAGATCCAGATCGCACCATTCGATCTCGATAATTTCCTCGACGATGACCCCAATTGCGGTATCAGCTTGGTAGTCGAGCGTCGCTGGGGTTGATGGCGTTCGATCGGCGGCAGGCGCGCTACTGAGAATTACGATCGGCTGAAGACTGCGATACTTACGCGATACTTCCTTGCCACCACCTACTAACACTGCCAAATCGACAATCCACAAAATATCGCCCCGCCAATTGTAGACACCCCTCACCGCAGGCGGTAGATGTGGCATCGGTACCACTCTAGAGATCGGAATATTGACCAGTTCGATCGTCCGATCGATCTCAATTAAAGCCATTAAACCGGGTTGGATCGAAAATCGCAAAAATTGCTGTTGAGTTCTTGTGGCTGGCTCGACAACTAATGACGATCGACGTATTTGACTATCGCTGGCTAAATTCACCCCATCCCCCTTAATTGCCATCTATTTTTTGCCAATCGCTAGCTAGCTAATTTTTGGATTACTTCAACAAATTCAGCTTGGTTTACTGGCTTTGCTAAATATAAATCTGCACCTTGTTTTAAACCCCAAAACCGATCCATATCGGTATTCTTAGTCGAACACATTACTACAGGTATTTTCTGCGTATGTGTCTGAGATTTAATCGTGCGGCAAATTTCAAATCCACTGCGTCCGGGTAAAACCACATCTAAGAACACAATATCTGGTTTATTAGAACTTAAATAACTTAGTGCTTCTTCGCCATTCATTGCCGAAATTACCCGCCACCCCAAGGTTTCCAAGTAACTAGTTAAAATCATCAGATCGGTCTGAACATCTTCGACAATCAATGCTGTAGACATTTTAGTTGCCATTTATCTATATCGCTAGAAACATTTATAATTGTTCGATCGCAGTAACAAGGCTTGAGAACACCTAGCTTGAGGTAAAAAAGGTTTAGAAGTGAGATCTAAATTTCTATTTAAAAACCGAACTTCTTACTTCTTACTTCTTACTTAACCGACAGTGCAGATTGAAGATATTTATGAGCAATTTCTAATACCAATTCTGCCTGGACTGGTTTAGTCACAAAATCAGTCGCCCCAACAACCTTGGCGCGAACTCGATCGATCACCCCATCGTTACCTGTCAAAATCACAATCGGTGTATTCTGAAAAGCCCCAATTTTTCGCAGCCGACTACAAATTTCATAACCATTAGCATTGGGCATCACCAAATCTAGAAAAATCAACTCTGGCTTTTTGGCGATCGCAATCGGAATTGCTTTAAGCGAATCCATTACACTGATAAATTGATAACCCTCTTGCCGAAAAATTTGCTCTAGTCGATCGCACACAAACGGACTATCATCGATACAGAAAATTAACGGAATCTTCGTTCCTAGTGGATGCTTACTGTTAGCAACTGGGCTGGTAAAGTCTGGCAGATCGATCAGTCCCAGCATTCCCGATTGCAGGTGCCCTCGAAACGATTGACCGATGGCTGCTGGCGATTTACGCGCCTTGACGGCAATTTCTCGAATGGTATGTTCGCCATTAAGCACAAATTGTAATGCTTGATAAGCAGATGGCGAAACTATTTGTTTAAACTCTTGATGGGCAACGATTTTGATGGATCGATCGGGTAAAATTCCCGTCAACCCCACCTGTTGCCATTGCTGCTGCTGTTGTACCGCAATACCCAATGCTCGATCGATATCGATTAGCGTTAACTGGGGGCTGAGTCGATCTCGCTCGATCTGTTGATAGGTAACTTCTTCAGCTTGAACGATATCAAACAAGACCTCCACGATGGTGGTTTGGATATGTTTGATCAAGTTATTTCTGGTAATTCGCCCTTGTTTAGCCCAATTGACCAATAGATAATATTCCCAGCAACTATTCAGCTCTGCTAAGGTTAATGCCGAAATATCGGTTAGTGTTTCAATCCGGGTTTGCAGATTTTCGGTATTACTACCGTCTACACCCATAATGGTGGCATTTCTCACCCACCGACGAATCGGATGGCTACCGCCAGTAGCATACAAGATGCGACCGAGATAGATATGGAGACACCACTCTTGTCCCAATGAACTTTTTAGTAAAATATGTCCACTGAAATGTTGGTGCTTGATCTCACTCAACTCAGTAGCCAAGCCATCTAGCGTTATGTATTCAGCAACCATGTGATTTTTCCGTTTTCAGCTACCATGCAGGACTTAGTTAGGGCTAGTTAGGATCGATTCTGGATCGGTATATCTAGTGTTACGGGCTAGTTGCGATCGATTTTGGCCGATCGTGATGCCCGGTGTCATCTGTAAGATTAGTATGCCCAGTCTCATCTTGTTTCGCTCATGTCGAATCTAAGTTTATCGATTCAGCGCACGAGCATGTCTGGGCTGGTAAGTTAGTCGCGACGACTCCGATCGAATTTGCTCCAATAGATGCACCTATTTAGCGATCGCGGTTAATTCTCTAACGAATTGTCAAGGTATCTTGACAAAAGTTAGTTTTTGTTCGTGTTGAGCATTTTCGACCTAATTAATTTGCTAAAAATTAAATTAGCCGCAGTTGTCACTCGGTCAAACCGAACATGTGCCGATCGGTAGATCTGAGATCCGCATATCTACAGATCGACACTGTTGTCAAATCACTGTTATACTTCTTAACATGACGACAAAAGTATCAGACCGTAAATCCAAATACTTGTCCCAACCGGGATGATTTTGCTTAACACCCATACTAGGAGTGAATTATGTCTAAATCCTTTGACCTTTCCCTAGAACAACAATTCAATATCCGATCGTTCGAGCATCAAGTCAAAGATATGAGCCACGTACAGGCACAAGAATTTTTAGTGAACCTGTACAGACAAATGGTGCTTCAAGAAAACAGCTACAAAAACTTACTCAAACATCAATGGGGAATTGAAGAGCCAAGTCAACAAGCAGCTTAGTTAACAGCTTCTCGATTCGATTTCAATATTGTCGCTAGTCTGCGACCTCCCTCTCTGTCTGAACGATCGCTAAGGTGGGGATTGGGGCGTAAGCTGTCCGACATCACAACATTAATCGATTCAACATGGTCTCGAAGCTATTGCTGGTTGTACAATGGTCGAGATTGTAGCTCGTCAGAGTTGCGATCGCCGTATCTACTAGATAGCTATTTTATGTTTGATTGCATTATCGTCGGTGCTGGCCCCGCAGGAGGCAGCGCAGCCTACCATCTCGCCAAGCAAGGTAGATCGGTATTAATTTTGGAAAAAGATGCTCTTCCTCGGTATAAACCCTGTGGGGGCGGTGTATCGCCCGCAATCGCGCAATGGTTCGATTTTGATTTTAGCCCAGCAATTTCTTGTCGGGTAGACACCCTGCGCTATACCCTAAATTTAGAAGATCCAGTCGATGTTAAGCTCGAAAATCAAGAACCAATCTGGATGGTAAAACGCGATGTCTTCGACCATTTTCTCGTCCAACAAGCCCAAAAGCAGGGTGCCGAATTACGAGACAATACTCAGGTCACGAGCATTGAATTTAGAGTCGATCGATGGCAAGTTACGACAGCAAATGGTACCGTTGAAGGCAAATATATCATCGCCGCCGATGGAGCCAAAGGTAATATGGCAAAGTGGCTGGGCTTTAAAGATCGCAAACGTCGTCTGGCTGGCGCACTCGAAGTCGATGCCCCCAGCGACAACGTAGTCAACACCATTAACTTTGAATTTGGCTTAGTCAAAAACGGTTATATTTGGAACTTCCCCAAAGCCGACGGATATTCGATCGGAATTGGCACCTTTCGCGGTGGCGAAGCCCAAGACTTCAAAAAAATTCTCGATACCTACAGCACGGGCGCATTTGGCATCGATATCCACAAATTCAAACAATACGGACATCCCCTCTGTTTATGGGATGGCGATCAAAAACTCCATACCCAAAACGCCGTCTTAGCTGGCGAAGCCGCCTGTGTCGTCGATCCGATGACAGCCGAGGGTATCCGCCCCTCAATTTTTTCAGGTATCAAAGCCGCCGAAGCGATTCACTCTGCTCTCGGCGGTACCAGCAATGCGCTAGAGAAGTATAGTGAAGTCATAGCAACAGAATGGGGCGCAGATATGAAGTGGGCGCAGCGTCTGGCTACGGCTTTTTATCAATTTCCTAAAGTCAGTTATAAAGCCGCCGTCAAGCGTCCTTCGGCAAGTATGACGATGGCACGGGTGTTGGCTGGCGAACTCAGCTATTCGGATATTGCAGGTAAAGCAATTAAGAAACTCAGCGGTAGTTTATTTGGAAAATAATTGCAGCTAAATCCCTGACTTTTGGGAAAAAGTCGGGGATCTGCTTTTGCCAGCTTGTAGATTTCGATTTTAGTCCTTTACCCCACCCCAACCCTCCCCTTATAAAGGGGAGGGAGCCGGAAAAGTTCACCCTTTATAAAAGGGTGAGAGCTGGAAAAGCCCCCCCTTTATAAGGGGGGG
>NZ_JANYJC010000106.1 GCF_025361915.1 Chamaesiphon sp. GL140_3_metabinner_50 | reverse complement strand
AATATCAACTATCGATTTTGGGTAACCGGATCGATTATCTCATGCCAAAATACCGAGTGTGGTCCTTAGGAACTTATTCTAATTGGGGCACAGATCGGTTTTTAAAAATTGCTTACAACGATACGAATTTATCTGAAATTGAGCCAAATATCTTAGATCGAGAATTAATTTTAGTTGAAACCTTACCTGGTAATGGTGTGTTAATTGATACTAGTATTTTTAAAAAAATTGGCTTATACAATGCTAGCTTTTGTCCTCATTATCATGGGGATTCAGAGTTAATCATGAGAGCTAAAAAAGCAGGTATTGAGGCTTGGATTGCTCCAAATATTGTACTAGTTAATGATTTTAGTAATGACCAAAAACAACTGCCTCCTAAAGATTTATCTGGTTTAAGGTACATTTTTTTCAATCCTAAATCGCATTTATTCGCAATCTCAATCTTATATTTAATCTGGCACTATTGTCCGGTGTCAAAGCAATTTATTACTTTATGGAGCTTACTCAGAAGATTTAAAAATATGAAAGCAGCTTAAAAAATATAACGATTAAGATTCGATTTAAGCTATTTTTATCGCTCCAAATCGTGCATTTATGGATGTTTTATCAATCTACTCATATCAGAATCTGCGAGTAGATTCTGACACGTACATTAAAAGATGTTATCTAATTCGATTTGTTTACAACCGATCGCAGCTCGATCGGGACACTTCAACAAATTTTATAGTACGATCGCTGCTAAGATGGTTCGGAAGTAGTCCTAATTATATATATAAAGGCTTAACATTTTTATGATTAGATCGCTCGAAAAGCACTCCAGATCGTCTGCTATCTATCGCTACTACGAATTAGTATCCGTCCTCGCCGAACGTGAAATTAAAGTGCGATATAGAGGCTCTTTTCTAGGTATATACTGGTCGCTATTCAATCCACTAATTATGACGGGATTGTATGGAATTATCTTTGGTGCTGCTTTCAAGCAATATTATCATAATTCTATGTGGGAATATATCCTAGCCGCATTTACCGGATTAGCAGTCATTCACTTCTACAATGGTTCCACAGCGCAGGCATTAGGTAGTATTGTCGGTAATGGTTCATTGCTGAATAAAGTTAAGTTACCAGTTAGTGTTTTTCCAGTTTCAATTATCGTTGCCAATACGTTCCAACTGTCAATTGGGATGTTACCATTATTAATGATAGTGACAATTTTTGTTTCACCAAATTTATCAAGTGTTGTCAATATCCTGGCGATTCCACTACCATTAATAGCATTGATTCTCATATCGACGGGCATGGGATTTTTGACTTGCGCTCTTTATGTATTTTTCCGAGACTTACCATTTTTTTATGAGTTAATTCAGTTCGTGCTGATGATGACTAGCCCGATCTTTTACCCAGCCGCGATTCTCGACCCTGGCATTCGCCCATTATTAGAGCTAAATCCGTTATATCCAGTGATTGAAAGCTTGAGACAAATTGTTTTATCGGGTCAGTCGCCAGATTTCTTTTTGATTATTCGCTCGTGGCTGAGTGGAATCGTGATTTTCACAATTGGTTGGGTGGTGTTTAACTGGCTCCGCCCCAAATTTATGGATTTGTTGTAGTTGAGATCCTCACGGCAACATTATTCACTATACTTATTATTTAGTTAGATGGAAGTTATTAGTTTCAATCGGGTGTCTTTATGGCGACGTACTCAGGAAGAGTTTTCTTATGATATCAAACAAACTATTCTGTCGATCGTGTCGGGAAGATATCGCAAACCTGCCAAAAAGCTCGTCATCGATGATATCAATCTGATTATTAATTCTGGCGAAAAAATCGGGATCATTGGCGGCAATGGCGCGGGAAAATCAACCTTGCTCAAATTAATTTCTGGTATTCTCGAACCGACAAGCGGCAAAATTCGAGTCAAGGGAAATATTGCGCCACTGATCGAATTAGGAGCTGGATTCGATCCGAATATCTCCGTGCTAGATAATATTGTTATGTATGGTGTGTTACTTGGTTTTTCTAAGCGCGAAATGCACGATCGGACTCCGATGATTTTAGATTTTGCCGAGCTGCAAGATTATGCCTTAGTGCCAGTCAAAGGCTTATCTTCAGGGATGGTTGCTCGGTTAGGTTTTGCGATCGCGACAGATATTCAACCAGATATTTTAATTCTCGACGAAGTTTTATCGGTGGGTGATGAAAGCTTCAAAAATAAATGCCAGCACCGGATCGACAAATTTCTTAATGGTGATACCACTGTTTTGGTTGTTTCCCACGATCTTGATTTTATTAGTACTTCCTGCGATAAGGCAATTTGGCTCGAACGCGGACGGATAAAATTTATTGGTAGTGGTATTGAAACAGTCGATCGCTATCTCGATACGGTTGCAGCTCGATCTTAGCGATTGTCACTCCATCCCTACCAGGTAATGCCTAATCGCCAGACCTCACTCAAGTGCTAGTGCGGACGATCGGAGCTTTAATTGGCTTGCGTTCTGCTTTTGGCTCGAACACGATCGGACAAGACCAATCGACATCCCACCATTTACAGTGCTGTACCAGATCGTTGGGGTCGGGAATCAGTCCGAGCAAATCTTCGCGATTGGTATCGAGAAATGCCCCGGTAGCCACATCCATAAAGACGGTATTTAGCAGCTTAAAGTGTTGTTTGATCTTAATTTTAGTACCGTCGGCTGCGTGGTAAACCCTACTTTCAAAAAATTTGTTGACGTTACCACCATCCCTAGACCATTGGTTGGTGCTGCCAGACTTGACCCATTGCACGGTACCATTTGCAAAATAAACTATCACTAATTTAGGGTCTTCTACTTTTTTTTCGTTCATATGGAATATATACAGTAAGAAATTGTGCATGAGCGATCGCTGTACTAGCACAATTGCAGTTAGTTCGATGCACTAGAGAAAGAAGCTCTGCCGATCGCGAGAAGGCAACCTAAAACACTATATTATATCCTGTCTTTCGCTTTAAGATCGGTGCTTTATAATAACAATGGCTGTCGATAGAAGGTTATCTTCGCACCACGGCTGACGTTCAAAGATCGCCGTGCTAGATTTTCGATCGCCAAGTTGCCTATGCTAGGATGTCTTTTTAGCAACTATTTTAAATAATCATATCGTGTTAGCAGCCCTCTTGTACGGTCGCGAAGACCTTCGACTCGAAACCCTCGACACCCCCGTACCTGCCGCAGGTGAAGTCGTCATCGAGGTTACCGCTGCGACTACTTGTGGCACCGATCTCAAGGTCTGGCGGCGCGGCGGACACGCAAAAATGCTCAAGCCACCGACCCGATTTGGGCATGAAGCGGCAGGGAAAATTATCGCCCTCGGTGCTGGGGTCACCGATTGGCAGCTTGGCGATCGGGTAGTTGCCAATAATTCGGCACCATGCATGAATTGTTTTTTTTGTCAACGTCAGGAATATTCGCTCTGCCCCAATATTACTTGGAATAATGGTACCTTCGCGCAGTATTTAAGCATTCCCGCACAAATCGTCCGACATAATTTGCTGGCAATTCCAGCCGATCTCGATGCCGAGTTAGCTGCAATGACCGAACCCTTGGCTTGTGTTTTACATGGAGTGGCCCGGAGTGGATTTACCCCCGATTCTAGAGTAGTGGTAGTTGGGGATGGCGCGATCGGGCTGATGTTTGTCGCGGTGATGGCGAGTCAGTGTCAATCGGTGTGGTTATTTGGTGGTAACGATCGGCGGTTGGCGGTCGGTGAAAGCTTGGGAGCTGCACGGACGTGGAATTATCATCAGGTCGATATTCCCAGCACTGTGCGGGATTTAACGCAGGGATGGGGCGCAGATATCGTTATTGAAGCGACGGGGGTGCCGAGCGTCTGGGAAACGGCAATTGCTTGCGGTCGTCCGGGTGCGACGATTAATTTATTCGGCGGTTGTCCTAAAGATACGACGATTAACGTTAACACAGACAGGCTTCACTATAGCGAACTCACGCTTAAAGGGGTGTTCCATAATACCCCCCAGCACGTCCGTGCGGCTCTAGAACTGCTGGCGAGTCGGCAGATTTCGTTTGAGTTATTAATTAGCGATCGTCGTCCGCTGACCGATTTAGCACAGACTTTTGAGGATATGCGGAATCGAGCGGTAATTAAGGTGGCGATGATTCCTAATTAGGAAGATGGGGGTAAGAAGTAAGGAGTAAGGAGTAAATTACGGCTAAAGCCTATTCCCTATCCCATATCCCCTATTCCCTATTCCCTATTCACTATCCACTAACTTCAAGTATCTTTGGTATAGATTATGCGATCGAACTGGGAATACTAAGCTAAGAAATTATGCGATCTATCCATGTTCAAAGATGTCAGACTTATCGATTTGGAGCTAGATAGGACGATTCGTGCTGGCTGCTTGCCAGTGGAGCTAAACGATCTAGAAAAATTAACGGCTATATATCGAACCTCGATTCTCTTTCAGAGAGGCTACGCCAACGAATCGCATCGATCTGGGAGCGGGTATGCCAAGCAGAGAAACCAGCTTTGTGGAGTGTCGATCTATGACACTTAAACTAGCCAAAAAACCTGAGACTCGATCGACCAAACCTTTTAAGTCGCTGATGAGTCCGACTTTACGGATCGTGCTATTTATCAATTTTATTAATGCGCTGAGTCTGATTGCTTTAATTCTTAACATTTATAATTATGGTAAGACTTTTGGGTTGAGCGACTTTCAAACCAGTTTTTTATTTGCAATTTATTCGCTTTCTCAATTTATCGCCGCGCCAATTATTGGCAAATTATCCGATCGATTGGGTCGCAAGCCATTATTAATTATTAGCCTAGCCGGAACGGTATTAGCCAACTTCATGGTTGGGACGGCTAACACTACGAGCATCCTTTTTCTCGCTCGATTCTTAGATGGGATTACTGGCGGAAATATTTCAGTAGCTCAAGCAATTATTAATGATATTACCGAACCTGAAGATCGCGCTCGTGCTTTTGGTTTATTTGGCGCATCACTCGGAATCGGGTTTGTCGTTGGGCCATTAATTAGCTATCTGACAATTAAGTTGTCTTTGGGCGCACCATTTTTAGCTTCTTCAATTTTAGCCGCGATCGCCTTAATATTAACGGTCTGGCAGTTACCAGAAACACTCAAACAAGCTGCCCCTAAAGCTGGTAATCTCTTCGATTTAGGACTGGGGAAAATATTTACTGGATTTAAAATTCCCAGAGTTGGTGCCTTACTAATAGTAACGTTTCTAACGAGTATTACCTTTGGTATGTTTACATTTGGCTTTCAGGCTTATTATATTAAAGTCTTAGCTCAAGATTTATCTTCTTTCGATTTGCTATTTTTTAGCTTTGGTATTTTGGGTGCTATGATGCAAACTCTCGGCATTAAGTTTTTAACTAAGAAGCTAAATGCAGGTCGCATTCTGTTGTTAGGATTACTCTTTAGGAGTATTTGCTTTGCACTGATGCCGATAATTCCTAACGTTGTTTATTTTATCGTTATAAGTTTAATCTTCTCGGTCTTTAATTCGTTGATTCAACCGATGATCAGTAATCTTATTTCACTCAATACCAAACCATCAGAGCAAGGGATGACTGCTGGCTTGAATGCCGCTTATTTGAGTATTGCGACTGGGATCGGGCCAGTCATCTCGGCACTGCTAGTAGATAAACAAACGATCGAATCTGCCGAGAAATTAGCGAAAGAAACTGGTGCAGCGGTTAGTATTAATAGTTACTATAGCTATGGTTATCCGCTCTATGTTGCAGGTATTTGTGCTTTTGCTGTATTGTTATTAGCCATCCACACGCGGCGGCAATATAACCAGCCAGTTATCAATAGTAATTACAATTAGCTAGATAGTATTAACATTATAAAGAATGGGATCGATTATTAAATCGATCCCATTTTTGGATGCTTAGATAGAATTTAATTGCCTGTCGTCAACCACAAATAATAAAGCGATTTACTTAGATAACGATTGGTGAGATTGGTTACCGATCGTTCGAGGTTGCAATTGGGGGTAGCTCCTGGTTTGCACGATGCATCGGTAAGAGTTGTCGGCAAACTGTTAGTTACTTTTTTTGGGCTGAATTCCCGCTATTAGCGATCGCAACTTGGAGAATTTGCAGAGCCTTGGCATACTGCGGATCGGCTGGGGTGGCAACTTTAGTCCGATCCTTGATTAATGACTGAATTTGTGGTTTAGACAGTTTCACTTCGACATCGGGTTTGATGCCTGAATGATTGATATCTTTACCGCTAGGCGTGTAGTATTTAGCGATCGTTACTGCCATCCCCGCACCTTCGGACAAGGGACGTACGGATTGTACCAAACCTTTACCAAAGGTGGTAACACCGACTAACTGGGCGCGTTTGTTGTCTTGTAGCGCGCCGGAGAGAATTTCACTAGCACTTGCCGAGCCGCCATCTACGAGGATGACTAGGGGTTTTTTAGTAAGAGCGGTATTATTGGCTTTACTGACATCTCCCGTGCCTTGACGGTTGACTGTAGAGACAATTTTGCCATCATCTAGCCACATCCGGGCGATATCGATCGCACCGTAGAGCAATCCACCAGGATTCGATCTCAAGTCGAGGACATAACCCGTCGCGCCTTGGCTTTCGAGTTTTTGAATTGCCGCGCCCATCTCGGTGGGAGCATTGGCACTAAACTGTTTGAGTCGGATGTACCCGATGCCGCCGAGTTCTTTGGGTCGATATTTGGCTTCGACGGGGTGAATTTCGATTTGTTGGCGGAGGAGGTTAAATTCTAGGACTTGACGATTGTCTCGTTGAATGGTGAGTTTTACTGTCGTGCCTTCTTTACCGCGAATCAGTTGGACGGCTTGATTGACATCCATGCCTGTGGTGCTTTTACCATCAATTTTGGTGATAATATCTTTAGATAAGATTCCGGCTTTAGATGCTGAAGTATCTTCGATCGGCGCAATAACTTCAAGTTTCTTGGTTTTCTCGTTTTGGCTCAATTGAATCCCGACCCCAATTAACTGACCGGAGGTATCGACTTGCAGATCTCTGAATTCTTTAGGATCCATGAAGCGAGTGTACGGATCGCCCAGATTTTTGAGCATCAACCGAATTGACTTGTAAGCCTCTTCCTTTGTCTTATAATTTTTATCGACGACGTATTTGCGGCGGAGCGCGCGCCAATCTTTTTGATTGAAGGTGCCATCGACGTACTGTTTATCAACAACCTGCCAAACTTCATCGACTAATTCTTTGGGACTGTTTTTGAAGAATGCAACACCTTTAGGAAGATGAAGCCCCGCACCAGTAACGGCTACTGCTGTGAGTACCGCTGCGGTGGCACCAATAACTAACCCGTGTTTTTCGATCTTCATGATTTACGTCTGAATTAGCAAGAAAGGAAAAGTTAATGCGATCGGATGAGGCTTGACTTAGCACGAATTACAGGCAATGCAGGTGTGGCTGCTCAAGACACATACTATTAAATACTAGCATATTCATAATTTACTGAGATGGGAGATGGGAGATGGGAGACGGGGGACGAGGGGACGGGGGGACGGGGAGATAGCCTGTATTACTCCAAAATCTATCCACTATTCACTATTCCCTATTCCCTATCCCCTAAATTACTCTGGCTCGAACCACCGATCGTCTGCTTTAATTAAGGCAATCAATTCTGCCACACCATCGGCTTCGGGTACGCGTTTAATTTCATCTCGACCGCGATATAGCGAGATGTAGCCGGGTGTTTTGCCAACATAACCATAATCGGCATCCGCCATTTCACCGGGGCCATTGACAATACAACCCATCACAGCGATGTCCAAACCAGTCAGGTGCTTAGTTGCCTCGCGGACTTGATGGAGGACTGTTTCGAGATTAAATAGCGTCCGACCGCATGAAGGACAAGCGACGTATTCTACCATCGTTTTCCGCAGTCCTAGCGACTGGAGAATGCTATAGCAGACCGGAATTTCCTTTTCTGGAGCTTCAGTCAGAGACACGCGCAGGGTATCGCCGATGCCTTCAGCGAGTAGGGTGGCAATGCCAGCAGTAGATTTAATTCTGCCGTACTCACCATCGCCAGCTTCGGTGACTCCTAAATGAATCGGGTAATCCATCTCGGCTGCATCCATCCGTTGTGCGAGTAGTCGATATGCGGCTAGCATTACAGGCACGCGCGAGGCTTTCATCGAGACCACGAGATTGTGAAAATCAAAAGATTCACAGATGCGGATGCATTCTAGTGCCGACTCGACCATTCCTTCGGGAGTGTCGCCGTAGGTAAATAGCATCCGTTCGGCGAGGGAACCGTGATTGACCCCAATCCGCATCGCTTTGTTTTGGTCGCGGAGCGAAATGACTAGCGGTTCGAGCATATCGCGAATGTTATCGCCAATTTCGGCAAATTCAGTCGGGGTGTATTCTGTCCGGTCTGGCTTAGGCTTTTCAAATACATACAAGCCGGGATTGATCCGCACTTTATCGACATGCTTGGCTACTTCTAGGGCGATTTTCATCCCATTGTGATGGACATCGGCAACCAGCGGGACGATTTGGTAGGTATCGATTAATTTTTGTTTGATTTCGCCCAAAGCTTTAGCATGTGCCATGCTGGGAACCGTAACGCGGACGATTTCACAGCCGATCTCGTGCAGACGGCGAATTCCGGCGACGGCACCATCGATATCCAGCGTATCTTCATTGATCATCGACTGGACGACGACTGGGTTGTTACCGCCGATAATTACACTGCCAATCGCTACAGGACGGGTCTGACGGCGATGAATTGTGGTGTCTGTACCGAGATTACTATAAGCGGACTGAGTGGGTGCTGGAAGGGTCTGCATATACAAACAAGGATGGGGATTTGGATGTAATTATCTACCCTTCAGCTTGCCATAATATGGTCGTTTGGTGTGGGGATCTTAATTTGGCATGACTGACTGAGTTGAGAGGGTGTGCCGTAGGCGGTAGGGTTTATCGGCTGTTACTTTAGCAAAATTTGAGTGATGTACTATCGAGCGTGGTGTATTGTATTTATTAATCATCATTAAAAAAATTGACGATTTGATGAGAAGACTGTTATCTACAACTATTCGCCACAGAGCCTGTTAAGATGTACGATAATCGTTCCGATAGTTAGGTCGTTATGTAGCGACTGTAAATAATAAATCGTAAGATCGGCTCAACCGCACCACACTCTGACCCCGAACTTCCTGCCCAGTTATTGCTTCTAACCTGCAATCATGTCTAATCAGCGTAGCTATTATCGACCCCAGTTTTTCCGTGAAATACAATTGGGTTTGGTAGTTTATGGTGGCGTGTCTTTGGCAATTTATACTCATGGTGTCTGCCAAGAGTTTTACAATGCAGTGCGCGGTCGCGGTATTTATAAATTAGTCAAGGCGTTGACCGATGCCGACTTAGTTGTCGATGCTATTTCTGGTAGCTCGGCGGGTGGAATTAATGGGATTCTGCTCGGCTATGCTATTGCTAATAGTACCGATCGTGAAATGGTAGACTTTAGTGCATTTGCGCGGATTTGGCGCAATAGCGGCGATCTACTCAAACTACTTCAAAAGCCCAATTTATTTAAATCTCAGGCTGGCGGAGCGAGTACTAATAATGAAAGTTTTTATCAACGGGGATTGCTGTCAACATTAAGCGAAAGTATCGATCGCAAATTAACCCGTTCGCCGCAAGAATGGTTCTCGAATACTAAAGAATTAGATTTGGCGATCGCTGGAACTGATTATTTAGGAAAAGTCGATCGAACTCTCGATGAAAATGTCCTCGATGTGCGTGCCAAAAATCATCGCACCTTATTTCGGCTCAAGCATCGTCAAGGACGCAAAGAACCATTCAATCCTCATTATTGCGATCCGGAGTTGCCTCGTTCGGCTACAGATACCTATCGTGCTTTAGCCAAATTATGTCAGATTACGGCTGGTACTCCCGTAATTTTTCCACTAGTCGAAGTAGATCTTCAAGATCGGCAAAATTTAGTAGATCGTCAGTTAGTAACGTGGGGAAAACTTGCTAAATATCATTCTCTAGATTTATCTATAGAACGTGGCGATAAATTATATTTTCTCGATGGTGGTTTGCTCGATAATGCACCGTTAACATGTCTAATGAAAGACATGTACTATCGATTGCCCAACCGTTCCGGTCAACGTAAATTATTCTACGTCGATCCGAATCCCGAACATTTAAACGATCGACTACAATTGAGTAAGAAACAACAGTCGCGGATGGGAAAAATTCTTCAGGCTGCTGCTTTTTCAATTCCGATCCATCAAAGTATAACTAACGATCTCCGCAAAATTCAGGAACACAACCATAAGGTTCGTCGCTATCAAAATTCGCTCGATCTAACTGAGTTAGATATCGATTCTCAACAACTATTAGAAAGTAGCGATCGCACCCAATCTCAAATTTATTTACGGGGTAGACTTTTTGATTTTCGAGATCGTAATTTACCCCTATTATTACAATCAGACTTGGGATCTCAAAATACCCATTACTCAGTTATTCTCGACAAAATCGAGCGAATTGTAACTAATAGATTTTCTAGCAGTCAAGATCGCCACAATCATTATAAGTTACTCGATCGATTTGAATCACAAATCGTCGATCTGGATGTAGAATATAGTATCCGCAAGCACTTTTATTTAATCGATCGAACTCGCGACTTACTCAATTCTAGCCTGCCAGAAGCTACTTATAATCGACTGAAATCTTTGTCCGAGCAGTTGAGTTGTAATATTAAACTGTTAGAAGTAATTCGATCTAGTATCGAGTTATTATTGAGCGATCGCTCGATGGGTAATTACTTTTATTACTTAATCAATCAAGAAGGAAACGACCGACGGCTGCGTGCTTTAGTTTACGAATTAATGTTTCGACTGCATCGATTATTACTCAATGGCACCAAACTTCAGACATTTATTCCTAGCGATACATCTGGGTCTAATTTAGAAACTATTACCGCTTATTTTTGGCTAGATTTGCCAGAAATGGCTGCGAAAAGCGACCGAAAGCGGTGGTTATCACAGACCCAAATTTCGAGCGTCTTCGCTCAATTAAAGCAAAGAATTGCTGAACTACAGCAGAGTACCAATCTTCATCCATTAATTTGGACAGAAGAGCTAGAATACGATAACGATCGCAATCAGAGCTTTCCTAGTATTTTAAAACAAATCTCGCTAGCTGCGGAAGTAACGATCGAGAAATTAGGAGATTGCTACACCGAGCAATTACTAAAACAATGGCATACATTTGAATTTGTCGATCGCGAGTTATATCCATTTGAGTATCTGACTAGCTTGCATGAGAAAGCAATTATTAACCCGATTTGCATCAGCCCAGATAACGCTCAACTAGGTATTGGTAAAGGTAAAAATACCCAGCAAAAACTCGGTGGCGATAAACTTTATAATATTGGTGGGTTCTTCAAAAAATCTTGGAGATCGAACGATTTGCTCTGGGGCAGATTAGATGGATTGAATCGAATTTTAGAAGGAATAATTACCCCCAAATCTGTGACCGCTTTTGCTCATTTTGTCCAAAGAGAATCTACTCAGACAAATTGTACCCCATCTCAATATTTAGATTGGCTGCTAACCGAATCATTACCCCACCTATCAGGGAAAGAACGTCAAAAAATCGCTCAACATCTAGCAACTCTATCACAACCAGGACTGCGAATCGATCGAACCGAACTTCAGAAAATTTTAGCAGATCTGGTTTTTGCCGGACAACATGATATCTTAACTAGCGACGTTCATTCAGCTATCGAGGGTATGGACGAAGAACCCGGATGGTGGCGACTCCCAGGAGAGAGTCAACCATCTCATGAAAACTGGATTTTTAGCAAGATCGATATTAATTCGGCTTCATCATCACCAACATCGAATCCTAACGCCATCGTGAGGATCATCCATCAATCTCTGGGCAATTTAGCCTCCCAACAACAGCATTTCTTTCGCCAACAATATCGAACTAGTATCGATAAACTGTGGGAAAATATGCCGTTAAGCATCTGGATCGATTTGTCTACCAAGATTGTGCTGATTCTCCGCACTCTACTAGTTCAATTATTTAAAACATCTTCCCGCACCCAAACAATTCGTCATCCTCTTTATCACTGGCTCGATGGCAGTTTGCAATCGATTTATTGGTGGCTGCAAGGGGGTACTATTAAAGTAGGCAACATTCACAGGCGACCGCGAATTATTTTATTCCAACTTTTAGGAATTGCTGTGGCATTTTCTGGCATCGTCCTAGCGTTTATACTATCGCCATTGTGGTTGTTATTATCGCTACCTAGTGCAATTATTTCTTGGTTTTTACAAATTATGCGCCTGAAACGCTTGACTGGGCGTAAAGATAATTCATCGGTACCACCATCACAGTAATTTTAATGTGGTGGCGATCTAAATTTCAGGAGCTGAATCGGTAAAATGTTGTGCTACCCAGAGTGCAACCTGGAGCCTGTCGCGCAAATTTAGACAGGTGAGAATATTAGTAACATAATTTTTAACTGTACCTTCACTGAGATGAAGATCGATCGCAATTTCGCGATTACTTTTACCTTTACCAATATGTTTGAGAATTTCAAGTTCGCTATGATTGAATTGCTCTAAAACTGCTAATGTTGACGAGGGTGTAACTACAGGTTCGGGGATGCGTGCGAATACCTTGAGGGCAATAGCTGGATCTAATTGACCGAATCCGCGATTTAAGCTGCGAATAGTAGCGGCTAATTGTTGAGATGGCGTACTTTTAAGGATATAACCTAACGCTCCATTTTGCAGCGATTGACAAATATATTCATCTTCATTAAAAGTTGTCAATACCATAATCCGAATCCAGGGAAACCGCTGATGAATGACTTTTGTAGCTTCGACTCCATTACAAATTGGCATCCGCACATCCATTAAAATTACATCCGGGCGAAGTGTTTGGGCGAGTAAAATTGCCTCCTCCCCATTACCAGCCTCACCGACAACTTCGATATCTAGTTCGAGGTTAATTAATGCAGCTAATCCTTGCCTAAAAATAACTAGATCGTCAACTAATAACAGGCGAATCATTTTAGAGATGGGAGTAAGAAGTAAGGAGTAAGAAGTAAGGAGTAAGAATTAAGGAGTTAGTAATATATTTTATTAGACATCGATATTATCGAAATGGGATGAATATTTTAATTTGGGTGCCTTGCTCTTCGTTACTAGTGAGGTAAAATTCGCCACCCAAACATTGCACGCGTTCTTTCATATTTCTCAAGCCAAATCCGGGGTGGGGTCGAGCTAGACTGAATCCTTTACCATTATCGCAGATTTGCAATACAGTACCATTATTAACAATTTTACTATCGATCGTCACCCGCTCGGCTTGGGCGTGCTTTTGGATATTAGTTAATGACTCTTGCACGATACAGTAAAGCTGATAGCTCGACTGAAGCGATAGCTGGGGAAATTGGAGATTTACAACAATCTGAAACGGCTGGTTTTGCTCCGCTAAGGCGACGATTGCTTCCTTGAGGTCAAAATTCGATTGCTTCATCGTTCCCAAGGCTTGACGGACATTATCGATCGCCTGGGAGCTAAGTTGCTTGGCAAGATCGATCGATTGTTGCGCTCGTTCTGGTTCTGTTGCTTGCAATCTTTGAGCGAGTTCGATTTGGACATCTAATGAAGTCAGCGAATGTCCTAAAGTATCGTGAATATCACGAGCAATGCGGTTGCGCTCTAAATCTGTGGCTAGTGTTTCAACTTGTTGAGTCAGACGTTCGGCTTTTTGGCGAGATTTTTGTTCTTCTACCCATACATTACCTAGTAGCAACACAAAAACACAATTAGACAAATCGCCCATCGCGATGTTAGTGATAATTCTGGGCACATTCAAATAAGCATCAATGTCTCGATTACGAATTGACTCGAATATTTCGGGCGCACGAATACTAAAACTAGTGATGTCTAGTAACAATGAAATCGCTGCGATTGCAATCGTTTCCCGTCGTGATAATAGTAGACAGCCCTTTAAAAGAAACACTAAGTTTAGAGTATATATCGGTACTCTCTGATGATAAGCTGTGGCAAAGATAATAATTGAGATGAGGAAATAAACTCGCCGTTGCCATAGTGGGCGACTCACAGGTAAAAATGCAATCAGCGGAGCGATCGCAATTATTGACAAAATAATATTGATAATATTCGGCAGTGATTTCCGTATTTCTGGATCGTTTAAGTTAAACCAAGTACTAACTAATAAAACAGATGTCTCGACGATTAATAGCGAGCGACGGGTAGTTGGTGAAATAGAGGGTACGGTTATCATCAGCAATCGATCGATTGATATTCGATCCGATTTTAGTTCGATCGCGATCGCGATCGATATGACTTTAGTAATATTTTCTATGACTTTAGGTAATACTCAGACCGCTGGGTTTTAGGTTAGTCTTTACCATGTCTGCCTTTTGATAGCATCAGATTCGATGCTTCAGCAGATTTAAAGATACACAGGGGTGAAGGCATGAAAAGTTATCTAGCCTATTTATTGGTCATTACTGCTTCGATCTCGATGACAACGCCGTCGTCAGTCGTTGCCAAACCCAAGCAATCGAACACCGTTAAGGAAACTCCTATCAATCGAATTATCTCTCCCGCAGTAGCACTAGAGCGACTGATTGTTGCCGAAAAGTTGGATGCGAATTGGTTCACACCTGAATTTCTCAAAGCAGTCGATAAAAATTCGGATGTGAATGCGCTGCAACTCCAGCGGGATATCACGATGAAGATCGGACGATTTAGGTATGGCAAGTATAAATCGGTTCAGTCGATTGGTGGTGGCAAATATCGAATTATTTTCGAGCGCGCCGAACCCGATGATGTAATTGTCAAGCTGGCAATAGATAACAGCGGCAGAATTGCGGGTGTGGACATTAGCGAGAAAAATAAACCCGCACCAACGGCGCAAGCGCAAGCATCGGCTCAAGCTGCACTCGATAAATCTTTTAAAACCAACACCCGTGCTAACGGCGAAAATAGCCCTATCCTGACTAGTCTCAAGCAATGGCTGGGGAATTATCAAAAAGTTCAAAAGATAGATGCAACCGACTATGTGGGCATTTTCGAGCGCGGTTCGGCACCTGTAACTATCAATTTTAAGCCGGATGGATCGATCGAAAACTATCGAATGGGCTGTCCCACTACCAAGCTTTCGCGCCAGCAAGCACCCGCCGCGCTCCAGAAAATATTAGCAAATTGTCCCAATCTCAAGTAAACACAGCTACATGCGATATCCATTCCAAATTAATTGGACATAATCGGACGTAATTGGACATAATTGGCTCATTAATTGGACAAGATAGCTAATCTGAGTTCGGGTTAAGCTACATTCGTCACCCGCCCGCGACTGAAGTATGGGCATGTCGTTCTCGATAAATTACGATTACATACTATGACATTAATAACGGATAAAGTCGATCGACTATTTACCCAGTGGGATAAACCCGATTCCCCTGGCTGCGCTCTAGGCATTATCCAGAATGGGGAAATCATCTACAAGCGCGGCTACGGGATGGCAAATTTAGAATATGACATTCCCATTACCCCTAATTCTGTCTTCGATATTGCCTCGAATTCTAAGCAATTTACCGCGATGTGTATCGTCTTACTAGCCAGACAAAATCTACTGACTTTAGACGATGAACTGCAAAAACATATTCCAGAGATTCCTCAATACAGTCACCCGATTACTCTCCGACACCTGAGTTGTCATACTAGCGGCTTACGAGACTATCTGGATGTGATGGAGATGAGTGGATCGAGCGGAGAGAATAGTTATTTAACCGAAGAACTTATTACATTAATTGCTCATCAGAAAAGCTTGAACTTTCAGCCAGGAACCGAGCAAAAATACTCTAACACTGGGTACTTTTTACTTGGAGAAATCGTCAAACGTGTCTCAGGTAAATCTCTGCGGGTATTTGCCGAAGAACAGATATTCGCACCGCTGGGCATGAAAAATACCCACTTTCATGATGATTTTAGAGAGATCGTCAAAAATCGAGCTGATGCTTACGAACCGAGGGAGACTGGTGGCTTTCAAACGGCTATGTCTTGGGCGGATGATGTTGGTGCGGGATTTGTTTATACAACTGTTGAAGATCTATTCCTTTGGGATCGAAACTTCTATCACAATATCTTGGGTGGCTACGGGCAAGATTTAATCGAAGAAATAACTACTCCAGGCAAACTAGATAATGGTGAGACTAGAAGATGTTAGGCTCTATGTCTCAAGATTTAGCAGACTATATCGGTACTTATTATTCTGCTGAATTAGATTGTAGCTATAAAGTGACTCTATCAGAGGGGAAACTATATCTTAAATGTAAAGGAAATATACCATTCGAGCTGAGATCGATCGGACAAGATTTATTCTTTGCAGGAGACGATTGCTTTAAATTTATACGGGATGAGCAAGAGCAGATAATTGGATTAGATCGATGTGGCGATCGAGTGCGGCGGCTGCACTTTAGCAAACAGTAGAGAACATTAATATCTGAATAATTAATAAAAAATGTAGATAATTATGGAAAACTTATCAATAACAATGCGATCGTACAAAGGTGAATCAGATTTACATAAAATTGTCGATTTATTTGATGCTTGCGAACGAGTCGATAGAGTAGAACTATCAATCTCGATCGATCGACTTCGATTAGCATTTAAAAATCCGGCAATCGATCCCGTAAAAGATTTGAGACTGTGGGAAAATGCTAATGGGCAATTAATTGGTTTTAGTCAATCGTGGATTGAAGAACCGATCGGAACCGATCTTGCCGATGGTGGCTTATGGTTTATCGTTCATCCAACTGCTCGTGGTGGTGACATCGAAGCAAAAATGATTGCTTTAGCCGAATCGCGCACTCGCGAAGTAGCACAGGAACGCGGGGGACAGCCTAAATTATTTACCTGGAGTCTGAGCAGTCAGATTGAAAGAATTTCCCTAATTAAACAACATGGGTTTGTTGAAAGTCGTCGTTTCTTTAATCTGTCTAGATCGCTGCATAACATAATTCCTCCACCCCAATTATTCGCAGGTTTTACAATTAGATCTGTCGATCGATCTCAAGACGCACAAGCTTGGGTAGATATGCACAATCGAGCTTTTTTCGGTCAATGGAATTTTCACCCTCTCACTGTCGAAAGCTATCAACATCGCTTACAAGATTCCGATTATTTACCAGAAATAGACTTAGTGGCTGTCGATTATGATGGCAAGTTTGCATCGGCTTGTTACTGCTCGATCGATCCAACACACAACACATTTACGGGTAGACAAGAGGGTTGGATCGTCCTTTTATTTACCGATCCAGATTTTCAGCGGCGAGGATTAGCAAAGGCGATGTTACTCAATGGTTTGGCTCGGCTCCGAGATTTCAAGATGGATATTGTCAAAATTGGTGTTGATTCTAGAAATTCTTTTGGAGCTGGAAAGTTATACGAATCTGTCGGATTTGAGCAGTTTCGTACCAATACAGCCTATGTGAAACATTTATAGATTTCAGCACGATCGTCATGATGAAAGCTAACACAAATTTTACCCTTCGTCCTGCTAACTCAGATGATGCAACACTGTTTTATGGTCTCATCAATCTGACGATGCGCGAATTTATCATTGCTACTTGGGGTAGATGGGACGAAGTACGAGTACAAACAGAATCTCACTTACATAGCAAATCGCTCAATTCGCAAGTTATTGAGGTCGATAATATTCCTGCGGGTGTACTGCGTGTTGCCAGATCGATCCTCACCACTTTAAAATATTTTCACAAACCATGCGTTTAAAATTACTCTTGACGAGCGTACTCAATTAAAACAAAGCCTCAATGCAGTTAAGGGATTAGGTGATTTTGCTACTGTCGAAATTGTGCCCGCAGATACCGTTAGAGGCGTGAGCATCAGCTTTGTGGTAAACACTCAACTAAAATTCGGATATTAGCCAGATCTGGCGGCTATACTAGACTAATTATTAGATGTCTTGAGCCGTTGAATTATGTCGCAGCCCGAATGCTTGTTTCCTGATGCTTCGCCACAGTCAACGATTCACCCGATCGGGGTCTATTCGCTCTTAGGACTGGCGACAGACAAAGAAAGGCTGCTGAGTGTCGATTCACTCCGGGGCTACTTGCTGGGCATCGCTCCGCAGACTAATGATACGATCGTCCTCAATCCTTATTGTGTTGCTGACTGGATCGGTGCGAGGGGATTGACATTGTGGGACGATAAGTTTTGGTTTGCCAAGGAAGAGGATGTATTTTGGTGCGATCGACAAACACTCACCCCGACACTATTTGCGCGTCTAGCTTACCCAGTTAATGGGATTGCCATTTGTGAATCGAGCGTCTATGTCAGTTGTCAGAAATCTGGCTATATCCAGATCTTCGATCGCGCTACAGGCGAACCGGGCGAACGATTTCCTCAACCTGGTGTCGGCACCGAAACGCTGACGATCCATCAAGATGCGCTGTGGGTATGCGATCTCACCGAGCAAACCGTTTATTGTCTCGACAAGCTCACTGGCAAAATCCAATTTAGTGCCATTACACCATTTCCCTCTCCAACTGGCATCGCCTTTATTACACCTGCTACAGGAGCAGAGCCGATTTGCTACATCGTCTATGCCGATGAAGAACCCTACATTCGCGACAATCCCAACGCCGAATCGCCGTATCAACTCACATTTCGCGATCGCACCTTCATTCATCCCCTCTACATCCAGCAGCACCCAGCCGAGCATTACACCCTCTCCAACGGCTATCTGATAGAACTCTCCTACATCGAAGAACTGCTGCCCCTCGAAGCCGTCACTATCAACCAGGTTGAGTGGCGGATTGCCCTACCCTCTAATACCTTGCGCCAGCGAATTCGCAGCATCGAACCGATCGGTCGGGAATTTACGATCGAAGAAAAGGAGGGGCAAAAAGTAGCAGTATTTAAGTTCGATCGCATTGAAGCCAATCAAGGCGGACTATTTGGCTGGAAAGCGACAATCGAAATGTACGGTTTAAAATACGCCCTCACACCTGCCGACATCGACGATAGTTTGTCCCTTTCTCCCGAACTTCAGGCACTTTATTTAGTCGATGATGATGACTTGGCGATGGATACACCCATCATTATCGAAGCCGCCAAAGCTGCCGTCGGTACCGAAACTAACGTGCTGCGGAAGATGCTCAAAATCCGCAACTATGTCTACGACAGACTCTCCTACGGCATCCAACCTCGGATCGATACCCCCGATGTCGCCCTAGCGCGCGGCGTGGGTTCCTGCGGCGAATATGTCGGCGTTTTACTCGCCCTCTCTCGCCTCAATGGGATCGCCTGTCGGACGATCGGACGTTACAAATGTCCCCAGCATCCCGAACTCCGCCATCTACCCCTTCAGCCCGATTTTAACCACGTCTGGTTAGAATTTTACGTACCCGGTATCGGCTGGCTGCCAATGGAATCCAACGTTGATGATATTATCGATCGGGGGCCATATCCAGAGCGGTTTTTTATGGGTTTAGCCTGGTACCACACCGAAATCGGTAAGGGCATCTCGTTTGAAAAAATGAAAGCCGCCGATAAACCCGAACATCTCTCGATGGGCGATTTAGCCATCAATCACATTCGCTTTAGAATTTTAGATGAGTTAATTCCTAATTTATCTTGTTAAACACTGTATCGATCGATCGTACTGAAAAATTACTGAGCCATTTTAGATCTGGCGATCGAGGGCTATGTTAAAAATCTCAACCACTCAGGCAGATCGATCGATTGATATCTGACCACACCATTATTAAACGAAACTACTAATCTAGCCTCAGCACAATCATCTGAATTATCATAAATCAGCGCACGATCGGCAACCTGAATCGCATCGGGTAGTAAAGCCATGACTCGATCGTATCTTGCCATTATTTTTTCTTTAGGTACATCATGCCCGCCCGATTGTACTCTCTGCCTAACCCGTTGCAGCGAGAGTTCAGGGCTAGATAATCCCACAAACACTAGCATGATGCGATAACCAGCACCCTTGGCAGACTGCATAAATTCTATTTTGCTGGGATGACTCATCACTGTTTCAAAAGCCATCGATTGGCGATCTCTCAGCCAGACATTTTTCTGTTTGTCAGCTTTTCTAGCCGCAGTATAAACTCTATCGATCGGGTCGGCAATATCGGTTAAAGTGAGAGCAATTTCATCAGGATTGACATAATTAGATGGAAATCCTGGTTCTTGGCGCAAACGAGCTGTAATTGTAGATTTTCCGGCACCATTAACGCCGACGATCGCAATTAATAAAGGCGAATTTGGTAGCGTAGCCATGAATCTTAGGTTTGGCTGGCTGCCTCAGAAACGGCTACTTTTTCGCCGCTAGGCTTTGTTTCATGCATGATGCCATCTCTCATCCCATAGGTGGAAATACCGCAAGTATGTAAGTCTTTGACGGCTGCGCGAGTTGATTCTTTGGCTAGCTCGGAAATTTCTTCATCAGTCATGTCAAAGAAACGATCGGTTGTCGATAATTCTGGTGTGGCTGTCGAGTTGCGATCGCCTTGGGGCGGGCTTACGCGATCGGACGGCGAACTGTATTTAGGTGTTGTTCGATTGTTTTGCATAATTCTACTTTAGCAAAACACAGCAGCGATCGTACGTTAAGATTGGATTAATTCACGATCGAAATTTACACTTAAATCTTTCCTGGCTTCGTTCTGGCAACACTGCTGCGATACTATCACTCGACAATCAAACTTTTTTATAGTACAATAGTATTGAAGTGCCATCTGCCGTATATGCAACTCATCCAGCGGAAAACCTTAACTTATCAAGCAGGTAATTCTGATAAAGTCTACGAAGTCGATTTAGCGGAGGTAGCGACCGATCGCTACATGGTAAATTATCGTTATGGCAAACGGGGTGGTACGCTGCGGGAAGGTGCGGAGACAGTGGCAGCGGTGCCGCTAGCCGAGGCGCAGAAGGTGTTCGATCGGTTGGTACGATCGAAAGTAAGTAAAGGCTATTTAGAAGCGGGTACGGCGGCACCTAGCGCGGTGGTAGCGCAGGTGATTCCAGCTATTGGCGACGATTTGGGTGCGCGAGATCGGGCGATTTTAGCGAGATTGATGTTGGCGGTAAATAATCGCAATGCCGTGGTTAAGCCTAAGGAATGGCAGATAAGTAGGGCAATTTGGCGATCGGGCGAGTTACAATTGACCGCAGCCGCACCGTTATTAATGCAATTATGGGGCAATAATACCCTGACTAATTATAGTATTGCTTGGGCGTTGGGCAATTGTGGCGATGAGAGTGCGGTACCGATGTTGATAGGTGTTTATCGTCAAGCAGATGCGCTCCCACACATTCGCCGGATCGCGCTCGAAGCTTTATTTAAACTCGATCCTGCCCAAATTCAGGCACGGCGGGATGAATTGATGCTCAAGTTACCGCAGCCATTACGCGATTTAGTACGGAATAAAGCCGAAATAGCAACGATCGATCGAGAGTTGCAAGCTTATTTAGCTACGGCAAAACCCAAGCAATTTGATGTGCTGGATTTACTCTACCAGATCGATAGCGACTGGATGCGTCCAGTGCTGCTCAATTTTATTAAAACTGCACCATTTATCCCCAACTATTTTCAGCGATTGCGGCATATTTTCAAAATTGCCGAATATCGACAAGATGCAGAAGTATTTGGCATTTTAGCATATCGATTTGAGACAAGTTCTCAATTTTATAATAGTAACGATTACGGAATTTACATTCCTAATAGTGGTCAATATTTAAGATTGAAAGATTGGGGGCGAAATTCTCAAACTGGTCGATATGAGGCTACATCTACTAGTGAATTCCAAACCGAAATGGAGCGATCGGATAGCCGATTGGCATATAGTAGTAAAACGCGAAATTACCTGCGGCGGCGGGTTTGGCGATCGCTTAAAACTTTGGGTGAAGAGGATCGTACTGAGTATGTGCGGTTAGCAACAGGGATACTTTTGCAATATAGCGATAATGATGCGTTACCCCCGCGAGACAGATGGGATAAATATGCGCCTTATTTAGCATTCAATCACATCCTTTATACTAACAGTCCCCGTTATGAATTAAAGTCAGGTAAATATATCTGGCAATGTCGATCTCAATTCAAAGTTGGCGATCCGGTACCAGATGTGCGAGAAGAAGCTTTCCCCAATTTGTGGGAACGATCTCCAGATCTATTACTGCAATTATTAGTTCAGAGTCAATGCCAACCCGTCCACGAGTTTGCAGTTAAATCGCTCAAGGTTTGTAGTGAATTTTGCCAGCAAATCCAGATCGATACACTAATTATACTATTAGAAAAACCCTACGCAGTCACCGCCGAATTCGGGTTTGAATTGGCTAAATCTCGATATCAATCTGAAACTCCTCAGCACGATCTGATTCTGGCGATTGCTAATTGTGCGTATGCACCAGCACGCAGTCAAGCACATCAATGGTTGCAAGCACAAATCGATCGATTCTGCACCGACGATCGTTTAATTGCGGCATTAGTAATTAGTATTCAGGCGGATACTCAAATATTCATGCGCCAACTTTTGGGGACGGCAAATATTCCCAATGCGACAGCGCAGCTAATTATCGGACGGATTATCGCTCAATTATTAACTTTAGATGCTACCCAAGTTAATTCGATCGAATATGCTGTTGAAACGCTAATTACTTGCTTCCCAATTCAACTAAGATCGATCGGGTTGGAAATAGTATTAGATCTGCTCCGCCATCCGATTCCAGCTTTACAGGTTTGCGGAGCGCAAATTTTATTAAACCATCAAATTGATGTTATCGATCTACCAGCAGGTTTAATCGATGCTCTCATCGAATCTCCCGTCGAATCGGTGCGCGTAATTGGCGTGCGACTATTCGGGCAATTACCAGATGAGATTATGCTCGAACGAATCGAACTAATTATCGCATTCGTCACCCACGAATTACCAGAAGTTCGGATGGCAATTAGATCGACTATCCATCGACTTGCGGCTAAACACATCACCTTTACTACTGGATTAGTCGATCGCTTAATTACGATTTTATTAGCACTAGAACGTTACGAAGGACTGCATACATTTATCTCCCAAATCCTGCAAAACGACCTACCAAATTGGATGGTAGCGACTAGTATCGAAACTACTTGGACATTACTTAAAGCACCTGGTACCGCTAGTCAGGAGCTAGCTGGTAAAGTTCTCCAAGCTAATAGTTCGCGATGGGCGCAAACATTAGATACCGAGAAAATTGCCGAACTCAGTCATCATGAAATTCTCGCCGTCCGCGAATCTAGTTGGCAAATGTTAACTCAAATATTACCTCGCTTACGCCAACAGGCTAGCGAATTACTCGCCGCCACAATGGTAATGGCATCGAAATGGGAAGATGCTCGTCAATTTGGGTTTCAATTATTTGGTGAAATACTTACCCCCGCCGAACTCACTCCGGCGATTGTTATTAGTATTTGCGATAGCAATCACGAAGATGTTCGTAGATTTGGACGCGATTTAGTCGATAAATGTTTTCAGCAACAAGACGGTTTAGAATATTTACTTAAATTTAGCGAACATCCGACTACAGATATGCAGCTATTTGCCAGTCAATATTTAGAAAATTATGCCGCAGGTAATCTCGAAAGATTACAAGAATTATTGCCATATTTTACCCGCGTTCTCGCCCAAGTCAATCGTGCTAGAGTTGCCAAACAACGCATCTTTGCATTCCTCCATAGTGAAGCTGTTAAAACTGAAGCGGCAGCTAAATTAGTCATCGAAGTTCTCACTCGTCAATCGGCTTCAATCGCGATCGGCGAAAAAGCTCGTGCGTTAGAAACCTTACTTAAAATTCATCAATTATACCCACAATTATCAGTACCAATTTTTATTAAGCCATTACCGATGAAAACATAATTCTAATGTCTATATACTCGATTTGCGATCGGATTCAGCAAGTTTAGTCGCTCGATCCTGCTCTAAAAGTTCTGCAAATCTGCCGATATCTTGAGGTTGATGCCATTGAGGATAAGGATTTGCATAAGCACGATCCGCAAGAGTTTCAAAAGCTTCAACATCGTCAGGATGAGCGATTACATAAGATCTCAATTCAGCTTGAGCCATTGCTTGAAAATCTGGTTTCATTAGTTAAACCTCCAGAACCCATTTGGATTAATTGTTATTTCAATTCCTTCACCAGCTAACATAAATATGTTACCAGTACGCCGATCGAAACGAACTAAATATATCAGTCTATACATCCTCGTGAGATCCTGCGATAGTTGAAGACAAGTTTCTGCTTGAGCCGATGTCGAACTGAAATTAGACATTGATTATCTAAATACTATTATAACTAACCTAGTTTATCCAGTCACCATCACCGATCGATCGCAATAAAGGAGAATATTAATGGAATTTAACTACAGCTATTTAGGTAACAGTAGCATTTCTGGTAACGGCGCTCGGACTAATATGTCTTTTGCGCCCGATGTCACCCGTAGCCCTACTTATTTTCGGGGCGAGTTGCGGCAAAATATTGCTTTTCGCGAAGCAATTAGCGCGCTCCACGATGTCGTTGTTTCTGACTTGCGCTTTCAACCCAAAGACAAAACCGCCTATAAAGAATGGGCGGCGCAACGTAACGATCTCGATTGGCAACTTATCGCCACTCAAAGACAAAGTGTTACCGATAGATTGCGCGAATTAGATGCCGAAATGACCGATTTGCGCCGCCGTAGTTCCGAGCGCACCAGCGAATATTACAAATCGGTGCGTCGTTATTTCGATTATTTGTATCAAAAAGATCGCGATGCGTGGTTTGTATTAGATCCGGTAATTACCGTGCATCCCGATGAAGTATTTTTCGAGTGCTTCAGTCAAGATGAATCTAGTTACGGGCGACTCGGCGCAAGCTACGAGGTTTTTAAAAACGTTGGCGACTTCGCCTGCGGGACGACTAATGTCGATTATTCGGCTGCTTTATACGACGAATTCCAAAAAATTCGCACCTATAAATCTACAGTTTTTGAAGTAGATCCTTCTGGATTTGGTGTCGAAACTGCGGGCGAGGCGGCTTATAAAGAGGTGAAAATCGATCTTCCCGACACATGGGTGCGGGGCTTCCTGCAAGTCAATTCAGCGATGTCCTTGCCCGCTGTCAGCTTCGATCTGCACCCGATGGATATTTACAATCTCTGTTTCGTACTCCGCCGCCGCAAAGAAAAAAATGGCCCCCGCAGTATGAAATATATCCTTAAACCGGGCGAACCAGTGCGGGTAATTTTCGAGCCGTGGAATCTGGAAGTAGTTTGCGATCGATCTTTTTATCATGGTAATAAACCCGAAGAAATTCGCGTTTGGGGACGGCGACGGTTATTAATTTTAGAGCGTTTAATTCCCGTCGCGCGTAAATTCACAGTCCACTTATTAGGCACTGGTTTACCATCTTTTTATGTTGCCGATCTGCACGATTTATCATTTACGCTCGGATTATCTGGTTGGACGGCAAATGACTGGGCAAAAGCCGGAAATTTCGATCTGATGGCTCCTCGCGCGACAGTAGATGATTGGACGAAGCAAAAAGTATTTGCCGGATTGCAAGAGAATTGGCTCGAATCTCCAGACGCTTTGGCTAAAAGATTAAAGCTCGATCGCAGCGTGGTGTTAGGTGCTTTAAGTGCTTATACTCAAGCCGGACGCGCAATTTTCGATCTAAATAAACAAGTCTATCGCGTTCGCGAATTGACTCAAGAACCACTGCCGATCGATCGATTGAGATTTGCTAACGATCGCGAGTCAGCCGCAACTGGATTCCTCACTAAAAAAGCAGTCAAAGTCGATAGTTCGAGTATCGATACAGGCGGTACCTTACATTTAGCAGGGACGATAAAAATTCAATCGCAAACATATAAACCAACTCTAGAGAGCGATCGAGACGAGCGATTAGTTGCTGCTAACTGTACCTGTAATTGGCACCAACAAAATAAGTTATTTAAAGGCCCCTGCGAACATATTCTCGCGCTGAGAATGCAGCATCAACAAACATTAGTGCGGCTGTAATAGTCCGAGACTGGGTACAATTGGAGGCAGAGTGGTGAGGTGAGATATAATAATTGGTGAGCGATCGAAAGTGTCACCCTCGATCTATGAGGTTGCGCCGCCGATATCATAGCCAATTTCAATCTGTGCTAGCCAAGCCAAAATCTATGAACTCCGACGGAACTGCAAAGCCAAAACCAGATCTCAAATCGCCCCCACCACCAGAAATTATCGATGTCAGCGTGGTAGAAGAGATCTCGTCAGTACCGGAGCCACTCGGCGATGTCTGGGATAGCGGAGATATTACCCCCCCAGCCGAAACAATACCTGTAGAACCAGATCCGATTTCATTAGATGAAAACTGGAGTATGCTCTTAGATGAAATTAGTCAAGAATTAGAACCAGCACCTGAGAGTACGCCAGCAGTTATCACTAATCCAATCGCACCATTAATTCGCGCCGAAACCGAAATTAAAGCCAAAATTGCCAAACTTCAAGCTACCCAAGCACAGCTCCAACAACAGATCTTAGATACGCAAACAAGTTTCGGACAAATCATCCAAACTTCAATTGCCGATCTCGAACAACGTCGCCAAAAACTGCAAATCTCCGTCGAACAACTCGAACGCCGACGCGAACGCATTCAGGAAGAAATTAACAAAAGTTTTGCAGGTGGCTCTCAAGATATTGCCATTCGCTTGCAAGGATTCAAAGATTATCTGGTTGGTAGTTTACAAGATTTAGTCGTCATCGCTGAAGAAATCGAATTTCCTCAACCGCCACCCGCTCAAATCCGCATCCAGACACCCTTACCCCAACCAACAGTTACCACCGCACCCGCTCGGAACCAAACCCCCCAATTTGCCGAACCTGCATTCAGATCCACCGCCGCCAAAGTTCGCGGATCGATCGATCGTTACCGTAACGCACCCGATTATTATGCCCCCACCTGGCAACTACGCCGCACCCTCGAAGCGGTTCATGCCGATAAAGTTTCCGACTGGTTTTTCACCAAAGACGGACGGGGAGCCATCCGCACGATGGGGAGCCGCCTGCAAAATATCCTCGTCGCCGCCACCGCAGTATCGGTATTGCGAGAGCTATACGGAGACTATCTCCGCACTCTCGTCCTCGCTAACCTACCCGAACGCCTCGGTGACTGGCGCAGGGGCTTTCAAGACTGTTTGGGACTGTC
>NZ_JANYJC010000101.1 GCF_025361915.1 Chamaesiphon sp. GL140_3_metabinner_50 | reverse complement strand
GCCGTCTTCGGGCGACCAGACCGGGACAATTGGTACCATTTATCTTTTTAACCGCCAAAAAAGATCTCGAAGACCGCATTCAAGGTCATTATATCGGGGCTGATGACTACATTACCAAACCGTTTGAGCCGTTAGAACTGTTGGCAAAAATTGAAGCGCAACTAGAACGCTCGCGTCGCATTCACTCAGAAATGGTGCGGTTGATGCAAAAGGTTCCTGAAGATAGCGACTCTGGTAGTGAATATGGCGATAGTTCCTCGGATTCGATCGTCCAAACCAAAGACCCAGAACCAGGAGAAGATTTACCATTAACTCCAGCCGAAGCACGGGTATTCTGGGAAGTAATTCAAGGTTTGACTAATAAACAAATCAGTCAGCGGTTATTTATCAGCCCTCGCACCGTTCAGACGCATCTGAGCAATATTCTGACGAAGTTAAATCTCGAAAATCGATCGCAGTTGGTCAGATTTGCCTTCGAGCATGGCTATCGTCCACCCCAGACTCAAGAAGAACAAAAAGCCGCTGAAGCCAGAGGCTAGGCACTCGTAGATCGCCATCGATCGCCAAAACAATCGGGTAGGGGTAATTCATAAATTACCCCTACCCGATTGTTTTGGCAACATTAGATCCTGCCGATCGGTAATGCTGCTTTTACAGTTAAACTTGAAAAGTACGATTGTTAAGCTGTCAACTAGCCTCATCTCACCACATTTTGAAAAATAGTGACGACAGATGAGATGACAGGCTCCAGGTACAGACAGGTTTTCCCAATCCAAAATCCAAAATCCAAAATGGCATCAGACGATCGAGCTTATCTTTCGCAAAAAAATATCGACCCCAAGGAAAGACCGATCTTTGCGCTAGACGTGCAGAGCAAGGAACAA
Source organism: Chamaesiphon sp. GL140_3_metabinner_50 (assembly GCF_025361915.1). Classification (GTDB taxonomy): domain Bacteria; phylum Cyanobacteriota; class Cyanobacteriia; order Cyanobacteriales; family Chamaesiphonaceae; genus Chamaesiphon. The sequence continues at coordinate 7,268 of NZ_JANYJC010000101.1, read as the reverse complement.
GCGCAGCAAATTGTCGAACGACTCGACGATGCGATCGTGTTTTATAAGTTAGGGCTAGAACTATTTTTAGGCGGAGAATACTTTGAAACGATCGATTGGTTGCTAGCGCGCGACAAAAAAGTGTTTGTCGATCTGAAATTTTTTGATGTACCGCAAACTGTCGGCGCGGCGGTCAAACAACTTACCAATCGCGGTATTAGTTTTGTCACTGTACATGGTAACGATGAAATTATGCGCGCCGCCGTGCGGGAAAAACAAGACTTAAAGATTTTAGCAGTGACAGTTTTAACTAGTCTCGATCGCGGCGACTTAAACGACCTAGGGTTCGAGTGCGATCCTGACGCGCTAGTGCTGTCTAGAGCCAAGCGTGCGATGGCGATCGGCTGCGATGGTGTGATTTCGTCCGGACGCGAAGCTAAGGCGTTAAGGGCCGATTTAGGGGCGAATTTTTTGGTGGTGACACCAGGAATCAGACCCGTCGATAATACCGAAGCACCAGACGACCAGAAGCGAACTGTAGATGTTAAAACCGCATTTTTGAATGGAGCCGACTATATTGTAGTGGGACGACCGATTAAACTCGCTCCCGACCCTTATCTAGCTGCTTGTGAAATTCAGCAAACAATTGCCGAACTTTTTGCCCCATAGAGCATAAATATCACCATCGATCGATGTCAGGGGATTCTGAGGAGCCAAATATGCTGTAGCTTGGATTGTAAAGCTTATATTTAGTATCTAGCATTATCCCCAATGATTAATCCCGCCGTACACCGGAGCCAGTTAGCCAACGGTATTATAGTTTTGACAATTCCCAACCCTAGTGCGGATATTGTCTCTGGGAGATTTTTTATTCCGGCGGGGAGTCGATGGGAAACACCAGCACGGGCGGGATTAGCCCAACTATTAACATCGGTAATTACCAAGGGGACAGAACGGTTGTCGGCTCTAGAAATTGCCGATCGAATTGAGTCTGTGGGTGCGGGATTGGGTGCGGATACAACGACCGATTATATTAAATTGAGTCTCAAGACTGTTAAAGCCGATTTGGTCGATATCTTCAAATTAGCTGGTGAAATTCTCCGCAGTCCTAATTTTCCTGAAGCACAAATCGAACTCGAACGCAAACAGATTCTGCAAGCAATTCGATCGCAGACAGAGCAACCATTTAATAATGCCTATCGCCAATTGCGGACGGTTTTATACGGCGAACATCCTTACGCCCGATCGACTTTAGGTACCGAAACGACGATCGCCCAAATTAGCCGTCAGGACTTAGTAAACTACCATCAGACTCATATCCGACCCGATCGACTAATTATTAGCCTTGCAGGACGAATTACCCCCGACGAGGCGATCGATTTAGTCACTCAAGTCTTTGGCGATTGGAGCATTCCTGAAATCGCGCCGCCAACTCTCGATCCTTACAGCGTTACTACCCAACCCCAATATCAATTCGAGCATCAAGCTACCCAACAGGCGATCGTCATGTTAGGCTATCTCGCCCCACCAATCCAAGATCCCGACTGCATCGCGCTCAAATTAATCGATAGTTATCTGAGTAATGGCATGTCCAGCCGCTTATTTGTCGAGCTGCGCGAAAAACGCGGACTCGCCTACGATGTTTCGGCATTTTATCCCACGCGCTTGGATACTTCGCATTTTGCCGTATATATGGGCACTAATCCTAGCAATACTCGCGTTGCTGTGAGCGGCTTACGTGCGGAAGTCGATAGGTTGTGCATGGAGCCGTTATCAGCGAGTGAAGTTCAAACAGCAAAAGATAAACTACTCGGACAATATGCGCTCGGAAAACAAACTAACGGACAGTTAGCACAAACCTATGGTTTGTACGAGCTATTGGGATTGAATGTAGATTTTGACTTGCAATTTAACCAAGCCATTCAAGAACTGACTTCAGCACAGTTACGCACCGCCGCCGATAAATATCTCAGCGAGCCATATATTTCGATCGTCAGTCCCGAATTTTCAGCAAGCACAGAGAGGGGAGATGGGAGATCGGAGATGGGAGATGGGAGTGCGTAGATCGTAGGTTGGGTTGAGCATCGAAACCCAACATGTCTAGGATGTTGGTGTGAGTTGGGTTTCGCTATCGCTCTACCCAACCTACTTCTTACTTCTTACTCCTTACTCCTTACTCCTTACTTCCTAATCCCTCGTCGTCACCTCATCCCTACCGACAACCGAATTAAGTGCCCAAACGTGTTCTACTTCCATCTTTTGATGGCGGCAAACATCTTCTAGCAACTTGTGTTGAGATAAAGCCTTCCGCAGCGTGACAATTAGCTGTTGCACTCGCTCCCTGACGATCGGATCGCGATCGGCTGCGACTGTTGCTTGGCGTTCGAGCACCTGTAAAATCAGTTCGTAGTGTACTAATGAGGGTAACTTAATTCGATCCATGAATATGCTTTCACCTGAGACACCGGATTGCACGGTGATATTTGAATGGGTAGATTGCAGTAGCTATGTTACAAACATATCGCCGATCGCGCGTCCGGGATCGTCCTGCTTTACTAATGATTCCCCAATTAGCACCGCATTAGCTCCAGCCTCAGTTACTATTTTAATATCTTCAGCAGTATGTAATCCCGATTCGCTGACGATCGAGATTCCCAGATCGCTAATTTGCTCTCTCCGGGAGGCTAAAAGTCTCGCAGTAGTGTCTAAATCTACACTAAAATCAGCGAGATTCCGGTTATTAATGCCAATTAGCTTCACCCCGTCTAATTTTAAGACTCGATCGAATTCTGCCTCGGTATGTACCTCGATTAGAGTTGTCATCCCCAATCCCCGCGCGATCTTCAGAAAATATTGCAAATCGACATCTTCTAGAATCGCCGCAATCAACAGCACCGCATCGGCTCCATGTACGCGTGCGTAATAAATTTGGTAAGGATAAATAATAAACTCCTTACACAGCAACGGTAAATCCACCGCTTGACGCACTGCCGCCAAATTCTCGAAACTCCCCTGAAAAAACTTGCGATCGGTCAATACCGACAAACAACTCGCCCCACCGCGCTGGTAAGATTTAGCAATCTCCACCGCATCAAAATCCGCTCTAATTACCCCTTTACTCGGACTCGCCTTTTTCACCTCAGCAATTACCGCCGGGTTCGTCTTCCCCTGCTGGATTGCCCCCAAAAAATCCAATGGTGGAGCCATTACCGCGACTTGCTTTTTCAAGTTATCGAGCGGCATTTTCTCCCGCAGCATCGGTACTTCTCGTTCTTTATACCAGACAATTTCTTCGAGAATATGCTGCGGTTGGTTATCGGGAACTATAATTTGATACTCAAGTGGGCCAACATTTACAGACGAACTAGGCGGACGACGACGAATCTTCATTTAGGTTTTAGGCTTTAGGTGTTAGGTTTTAGGCTAAATTCTGAATAATTAGTAAATTATTTTGGTGTCTGTTATTATTCTATCGATCGACACTGCGATCGCGCCGCGACCACAACAGCATCTAATTCTCCCACATCAATCCTCATCTTGATTCCCCCGCCTAAAGCCTAAAGCCTAATACCTAATACCTAATACCTAAAGATCTGACACAATTCGATCGCGTGCATTTGCAAGGTAGATGTAGTTTCACCGCCGCGTTTGAGATTAAATTCTAAATCTAGTAATTTAGGGAGACTAGCCGCCAGTCGATCGGTAGTGGTAGCTTGAAGTTCTTGCTTGATGAAAAATAGGCGTTTGGGGTTCCCCAATCCGGCGGCGGTAGCAATAACTCGATCGTCCTTTTCGCCCGCGTCTAGGAGCATTTTCACCCACAACCAGGTGCGAAATTGACCGACGAGGGTGGCAACTATTTTGAGTGCGGGTTCGTTGCGATCGATTAATTCGGTAATTAATTGCAAAGCCGTACCGACATCGCCACTGCGAATCGCGGTAGCTAATTGGAGGCTATTTTGAGTATTAGCAGTTACCAGACTAGCCACCATCGCTCGATCGATCTGCTTGCCTTCACCAGCTAAAAGCTGCAACTTAGCTAATTCTAAATACAGTTGACGGGTATTATTACCAACAGCTTCAGCGAGGAGTTCGATCGCATCTGAAGTTAATTTCAGACCCAATTCTTTGCCAACGATTTGGACTCGCTGGCTGAGTTCTGCGGTTTTCCAGGGTGAAATTAAACTAAATTCCTGAACGTTGGCATATTTCTGAATTGTTTTGGTCGATTTTAACCGTCCGTCGGGTTTATTCTTACTAGTCAGCAGCAAAATTGTAGTTGCGGGAATTTGCGGTAAAGTTCGTTCTAGTTCGGCAAGTAATCCTTCCGAACATTGCTGCATTAAAGTCGTATCCGCCAGCCAAACCAACCGTTTACCCATGCCGAATGGCGGTGTCATGGCTGAGTCTAACGCGGATATTGTCGCATCCTCGCGATCGGGCGAAATCTTTTCATAATTAAAGCTCATCCAAGCCGGATCGAGTGTCGATTGTTGAATGGCACTTACCGCTTTAACGATCGCGAAATCATCATCGCCCCAGTATAGAATGACAGTCATGGAATTAGGGAATAGGGAATAGTTTAATCTTGGCTTATTAATTATCCGTTTGGTTCAATGTATTTTTATTTTTAGTCAATTTTTGATACAAACCATCGACAATAATTGATTAAGTGAAAAATAGCTGTGTTTATTAATTTTATCATCTCACAATTTATATTCCCTATTCCCTATCCCCTATTCCCTAATCATCAAATAATCGAGCAGAGCTAACAAATAGGCGATTGGGAGTATCGCGACAACCGCCGGGAATAGTGCTACGAGATGCTTCGCCGCACCAAGCACAACAATATTGGCGTTGTTCTTCAGACATCCCGCGTACGTTGGTAAAGTCGGCATCTTCTACTACCGCGCCAGCAAATTCACCTGTAATATAATCTGGAGATCGATCGGTAATGCGGGGACTAGCAACGTCAACATCGCCATAAAAAAGTCGAGTTCCCCCAATTTCGGCACCATTTAATCGAGCCTGATAAAGAATCGCTCTAGCTAAATTAGCTTTCGCTAAATTACAGCCGCGTAAATTAGTCCGAATTAAATTAGCATCGCTGAGATCCGTCCATCGCAAATCGGTTTGTGAGATGTCCGTACCCGCCAGCATTACCCCCAAATCGATGACTCGAACGCCATAAATCCGATCTTCATCATAACCCCCACTCCCATTGAGAACCACCTTTCCCAGCCGCAAATCGCGTTGCAGGGGTGTGAGCAATTTAGATCGAGATAAAAAGCGAATTACTCGCGCTTTTCCCGCAGCATTAACACTACCGAGTAATGCTCCCGTACGTCCTACTGCAAAAGCACGCTCTTGCGGCCAATCTTCAAGAAAACCATCATCATCTAATACTAAATCCGAAATGCCCTGAAAATAATTATCGATCGTTTGTTGCTGGGTGAGAATATTTTGTTGGCGATTGAGCCGATTTTGTTCGATCGTCAAGTCGCGCGAAACGATATACTGTCGCCAAGATACCAAAGCGGCGATCGTTGCGATCGCAGTTTGTCCGAGTGCGCCACCCCACAATCCTAACGCACCTACAGCACTCCAATCAGTTCCCGCCGATAATCCGCCAATATAAGTAAAGAAGCCAAAAATCTTGAGCAAACTCAAGATAACCATTGGGATCGTAATTGCAATTACGATCCGGTTTTTTTGGGCTAAAGATAAAGATTTGGGAATTTTGGGGCGAATGCTGCGATAAATAATCGGCATGGATAATCCCAGTGAGATCGCACATCCGGCTACAGTAATACCAGTATTTTTAAAAACTATGCCACACCCGATCGCGATAATTCCGAGTAAATTTAACCAGGCTATCATTGACCCCAAATATTAAGCTTCATGGATAAATCGAGTAAACTATATTAATTATTATACTTTAATATTACCTGCCGATGAGATTAACCAGATAGCGTGCCGAACCGACAGAAAGCGTCACACCTAATCCGCCATGTCCGCTATTTATATACAAACCTTCAGTCTTTTCTGCCTTAGTAATAATTGGAAAGCTACTAGGTGTCAAAGGTCTGAATCCAACCCATTTAGTTGGAGCTATATTGCTAACATGTGGATGTATTTTTTTAGCAAAATTCTCTAGTTCGTGCCATTTATCGGGTGGAACCCGATCGTTAAGCCCGACAAAATCAGCTCCGGCTGTCGCTCGGATTGAATCTCCAGCATTAGATAGCAAACATCTTTTGCTATAGTCTGTAATTGACACGCCGCTCTGACGATTGTCGATTGAATATGTTAGGCTGTAGCCGCGAATGGGGATGATATTGCAACCTATCTCCATTTTACTTGCTTCTAGACCCGCACAGACCACAACTGAATCGAAATTATAATTAACTGCTGCTGCGGAAATACCGATCGTCACTCCATTTTTAATTAAAAGTTTCGATTGACTATTAAATAATATTTTAAACTCAGACTGATATTTAACTGTTAGGTAATTTAAAAGTTTCTTAGAAAAGTCTACCGGATCGATGTAAGCATCATTGGGTGTGTACAGTCCACCATGATATTCTCGCTCTACACGATCGAGACAAGGATCGATATTTTTGAGTTTTTTTCGCTCGATCTTTCTGGTTTCAATCCCATTTTTATCTAGAAAAGCCATCCATCTGTCGTTACCATTAAAACTAGCTGCTGATGAATATAAAACGACTTTGCCATTTTTCTGAATCTGAATGTTTGGAATATCGCGACATATTTCTGCAAATCCAGATTCGCTTAACACGCATAATTCGTGAAGCCGCTCGGCTGTTTGATAAAAAGAGCGATCGTTACAACTTCTTACATAACTATGAACCCAACTAGCATTTTTAATTAGGGTAGCCCGATCGATCGCGTAAGGAAGGTTGGTAAAAAAAGATTCGATCGCTTGCTTGAGAATAGCACGAGAAGCAAAAGGCTGTATGTATGAATAGCTTAATTGTCCGCCATTCCCAAACGAGGCTTGTTGTGATACGTCTCCATGTTTTTCAAAGATCGCGACTTCATGACCATTTTTCAATAAATAGTAAGCAGTCGTTAACCCCACAATTCCACCACCAACAATCCCAATTTTCATGTCAATCTAGTTCTACTATTACAAAAATTTACATCCTGTAATCAGATTCCCGACTTCTCTGAGAAGTCAGGGATGTAAAGGGATCGATCGAGCTAAGATAAAATCGATTGGATCTAATCTAGGCACAATCTGTTAATCTAAGGGACATTGACGATAG
>NZ_JANYJC010000072.1 GCF_025361915.1 Chamaesiphon sp. GL140_3_metabinner_50 | reverse complement strand
AGTTTACTTTAGTTTGTACGGCTGGATTAATTCTGAATGCTTTAATTGTCAATTTTTTGTTCGATATCGGGCAGATTGACGAATACTTAGCTAAATTAATCGCGATCGTGATGATTACATTCCTTAACTTTTGGTTGAATGCGAAGCTCCGTTGGCGAGTAACAGATACCGATAAAGAATAGCTCTGACGGGAGAGTCATTGTCTGAACTATGATTAAAATGATTGAATGATGGACTTTGATGGACTGCTATCAAATAATCTTAGTCCATCTATAGAGATCGCATAAATCATAGTTGGCGATGGTACATTCTTTATCGAAAATTATCTAAATCCTTCAAATTGTGTCTCGCCGTAACGTGGAATTTACCTAAAATCCATAGCGAATTGAGATGCTAACAGTATTATCTTTATAAACATTAGCAGTTGGGCCGAGGGTACGCCGAAAATCAATTTCCGCAGCGTTCCAGCCTAAATAGATCGCTGAATCGGAATTAGCATCGAGTTCGTAACTGAGATTTGCACCAAAAGGATTGGTCGAAATATTCCGATCGAAGACGCTAACAAATCCGCCGACTTTCAGCTTGTTGGTAACCTTCCAACCGATATTAAAAACAGTTTTATTTTCGACCGACTCCGGTAATATATTACCAAAAAATTGGGTACCGCCGACTGAAATATCGCCAAAATTCAGGGCAAGCCCAGCATTGACATAGCTTTGGGCGGAGCGGACGGGCAACGATTGAAGGGTAATCGAGCCATCGACAATATAGCTACTATTAAACCCTAAGACTAGACTATTGCGCGGATTAGAGCCGAGTTGGATCGATTGAGTGCCACTAGCAGACAGTTGGCTGGAATATTCAGGATCGGGATTGAGATAGCCGATACCTGCAAAATTCAGACTCAAGCCACGGGGATTGACGATCGCATAATCGGTACCGATATAGGCTTTAAGATTGGAAGTAGTTTTCGGCTGAAAACCAGCATTGACAATCGCGCCAGTATAATATCGCCACAGGCTATTTTCGTTGAGATTCGCGCCTGTAAAACTAATATGCGGATAATAATCGGTGCGCTGACGGATGGTGTCGGTATCGACTCTAGAAACATCTCGATTTAATACCGTGACATAACCTTGCCCGTAGGCATTTTGCAAGCCACCAGAATTAAAGCCAAAATTATTCAGCGTTACCGCAATTGGCACATTCCCGCCTTCACCACCGCCACTAGTCACGATCCGGGGTTCGCGGATGGTATTATAGCGATAATCGCGGCTAAATTCTCGCTCCACAACGGGGGACATGCCCACCCAGAGAGCTTGATGGCTGGCTCCGGGGGGAACCTTAGGATCTTTACCGAAACTGGCTGCATAGCCCGTCCCGGCCTGATATACGGTCAGGCTATTATCGGGAATGCGGATGGCACTGGCAACTTGATAGAGATTGGGGTTGACGACAATGCGCGCGCCCGGTTCGCCAGGGGCGATACTGCGGCTAAATGATGGTAAGATTTGCCCGATCGCATTAGTGAGGGCATTGACTAATTGATTCCGATCGCCGTTAATATAATTGAGCGATCGGACGGTGCGTTCTAAGGTCGATTCTTTACCATTAGTTGCAAAGTTCTGCTGCATCCGGGTGTAGTTTACCGCTAGCCCAGTTTTAAAGTTCTCCTGACGTTCGCCAGTCAACACTTGGGGTGGAGAACCTTCGGGGGGATTGACTAATCCGATCGCGGGAATAGTTAAATCGATGCCAAAATTCTGTCCATTCGCACCGCCTTGAAATCCTGGTTCCCGAATTGCTGCTGACGATGCTGCCGAAACTCGATCGCCAAATTGAGAGGTAACCGTTATGACTCTGGGCTGTAACTTTCGATCGAGATCGCTCTCACCAATGGTAATGCCCGGTATGTAGGTGCATTCGCCGCCAGAACCATCGAGACAGTTACCAATCAGACTGATTTGTTGGCGGACTCCTAGTAAAGTTTGGTCTTTGGCAACAGAAACGTTAATTTCCTGATATTGGGCGACGGTACTAATCCCTGTCGATTCCATCTCGGTAGAGACGCGAACTACCCGATCTGTGGTGACACTCTGGACATTTTTGGCTCCAATCAGCTTAAAGATATTGAAACTCAGATCGGTATTGCGAAAATTCCCGGTTTCAAATCCGGTGACGATGGCGGTATTGGTAAAGTGCGAAATCCGATTGCCATTAATAATAAATTGCGTCGAAAACGGATCGACAACTCTCGGATCGAGAACTTTCGGCTCGATAATAAAGCGCGAATCTTTAACCGCTGCTGGGTTAGTCGGCGATGTCGGCGTATTAGTTGATGGTACGGCGGGGGTATTATTTGGCGAGAACAGCAATCCTGGTGTCAGCACCGAATTAATCGGCACGATCGGACTACTCCGAGGGATTAAGTTAGGTAAAATAATCGGTACCGACAGTATTGGAGTCGCACCTGTGGGCAGAGGAATCGTAACTTGGGCGACTTTGTGCTTGACTAGCGGCGGTGATGTGGGTTTGTCGGTGCTTTCGTCAGCTTTAGCTGGTGCTGCGGTAGCGTTTTCCGGTGGAGTCGATGCAACGATATTATTACTGACTGTTGGCGCAATTTCTTCAGTAGTCGATCGATTTTCGGGTAGGGAAGCTTCAATAATCGGTTGAGTTTGCGCGTTAGCACTACTAGCCAGCAGTAAATACCACCCCGATATTGCGATGCAATAACAGACTAATTTATAGTTGGTTTGATAATATGCGAATAACTGTGAATACATATATGAATTACAGATCGAGGCTCTATCCAGCAGCTTCAGCACCCAATTGGAAAAGACACCCATCCTAGTTCATCGATTCGGTTTTACCCGCATCGCACAAAACTAAAGATGGGTAGGTTGTTTGTTATCGACAAATACTGTGTCGATGTAGCCCATTAACGAGCTACATCGAGCCTTACCTATTTGTTGTTTAAAGGAATAAACGATAAACCAGCCGAAGTACCTTTGTATTCGTACTGGACTTTAGTATTGTTGATATCGTTTACACCAGTGGTTTTGAGGGTGTTGTCAGTTGTAGCACCATTTTGGCTGTTAACATTACTGTTGGTAGTATTGTCATTGGTGTTAAATTTGTCGTTTTTAACAGTGGTACTACCAACATTGCTAGTGGTGTTGTTGTTAGTTTTCAACGAGCTGTCTGTGTTGTTGTTGGTGTTGAGGTTGCTAGTAGTGTTGTTATTGGTCGCAAAAGTATTGGTGGTATTGTTATTGCTATTAACGTTGCTAGTAGTGTTGTTGTTGGTCGCAAAAGTACTGTTGGTGGTTTTGGTTGTGCCACCGCTGCTACCAGTACCAACAGTAGCATTAGTAGTAGTACCTGCGGGAACGTTACTTGTGGCAACGCTAGTGCTACCAACGCCAGTGCTGTTACCAGAGCTGCTACCGTCGGTGCTTCCCTTGGTATCAGTGAGGTTATTGGTAGCTGTTTTGTTGTCGGTAGCGTTATTTACAGTACCTTTGTTATCGGTGAGATTATTGGTAGCGGTTTTGCCATCGTCGAGGTTATTAACACCCTTTTTGGTATCAGTCAGGTTGTTAGTAGCTGTCTTGTTATCGTTGGCAGTAACGTTACTGTCGTTACTGGTAGTAGTATTTTTGGTCGTACTAGCTTGAACGTTCGATTGGTTGAACTGAGACGTGTTGAAGTCGCGTTTATCACTAGTAGTAGCTACCTTGCTAACATCGCTAGTACTTAAATATGTGAAACTTACAGGCTGGCTAAAACCTTTAGCACTGGCAGTAGTACCAAAGAATGTGTTGGCAGTTGAAGAGTTTGCTTCAGCATTAGTTTCGCCAGTTGCTACCGCAGCAGAGAGTTCTCGCACGCCAGTACCACCACCAGTAGCATTACCACCAGGCACGATTGAGAAGCTACCATCGGATTTGCCTTCAAATTTGATCGATACCGCAGCCGCAGTCGTACCAGTATTGGTGACAGGAGCAGCTTGAGCGACTAATGGGAAGAATACCGAACCAGCAGCTAGAGCTAGAGAGAGTTTAGATTGCAAATTCATAGTTTTGTTACAGCAATAATCGCCGTGAATAGAGTACGATCTCAATACAAGTTTTAAATGAAGTCGGACTCGTCAACAACAATACTCAAGCATAATGGTTGCCAGTCTAGGACTCAATACCATTTGACTGATAAAAAGTTGGCGGGTTCTTTTTTTTGCCAGCAACGTTAGCTGGAAAATAATTTTGTCCCCATCGAGAGCTGAAGCTAATTTAATAGCATTCGATCGATCTAAATTTCAGAATTGCAAAACTAAGTTTGTCAATCTTAAAAAGTCAATCGATAGCATTGCCAGAATATCGCCACAGCTCAACCTTTGCCATTAATTTCGAGCGTAAAATTTAACTGCCTTTACAATAGATCCGTGTCGATCGATAAAAATAATGATTTTACTTGTTGTGATTTGTTTCTGACAACTTCAATACATTCATCATACGATTTCAATTGAAATTTGACAATACCTAAATTGTACTTTAAGCCATTATGCTGATCGATCCCCCTGATGTTTACACGATTTAGCCGTGTCAACTATCGTACCTTTGCGCTATGTGCTATGGCTAAATCGTTAATAGATGCAGTCAAAATGTGATGGCGTAACGGTTCTGTTTGGCGCAATCCTGACAGATGACATTAAAGGTCGATTTTAATTTTCTCAGTGTTAATTTATACAATTCTGATTGAATGCATTTTTAAGTTAGGTGGTTCCGAGCCAATCGCGCGATCGGAGTGACTGAAAGTTGCTCTGACAATTAATACAAAAAGATGATGAAGTCCAAATCTGCCGATATTTTTTACATGACAATTAAACTACAGATGTATCGGTCACCTGGTTACAAACAGGGAAGTAAAAAAAATTGAAAACTAGTATTTTTACCGAACTAATCTTTCCATTACAATTTATGCCCGCTCGGTCGAAAAAATGTCGTACGATCTGGCAAAGGAGGGTCGCTATTTACTATGTCCCTAAATAACTAGAGATTGTTCCACTTAAATATGCAAAATCTGGTGTAGAGATTTCTAGAAATCTCTACACCAGATTTTGCACCAGTACATAATGACTTAGGTACTATCTACACTTCCAATACGGTTCGGTTAGCTTCGTTTGAGATCTAAATCCCCCAACCCCCTCAAAAGCTTGCTCTAAAGTCCCCCTTTTTAAGGCTACGGTGTATACACAAGTCGGATAGACTTCGTTTCGAGATCC